>JARRKW010000457.1:0-2239 GCA_037387645.1 Desulfuromonadaceae bacterium | reverse complement strand
CGGTTTCTGTACCGAATATTCCTCCATGAAATATGCGCTCTTCTTCATGGCTGAATACGCCAATATGATCGTGATCTCGGCTCTTATCGCTACCCTGTTCCTCGGTGGCTGGTCCGGACCGTTCTACGGTTTCATCAATCTGCTCATCAAGGTGGTTGGGTTTGTGATGTTCTTCATGTGGGTTCGCGCTACCTATCCCCGCGTGCGGTACGATCAGCTGATGTTCATGGGCTGGAAAGTCTTCCTGCCTCTGGCTCTGGCCAACATCGTTGTTACCGGCCTGGTCGTTGTTCTGTTGCAGTAATTACCTTTCCATAACAAGAGGATGGACCCATGTTTAAAGCATTAATTCAAGGTCTGATCATCACCGCGAAGCATCTGGCACCGAGTAAGCTGACGACGGTGCAGTATCCCACCGTCAAATTGAAGATGTCCGATCGGTTCCGCGGTCTGCATCGGTTGGTGCCTTCCCAGAGTCGGGAAAAATGTGTTGCCTGTTATCTGTGTCCGACGGTATGTCCGGCCAAGTGCATCACCGTTGAGGCTGATGAAAACGAGAAGGGCGAAAAGTATCCTCGGGTTTATCAGATCGATCTGCTCCGGTGCATTTTCTGCGGTTATTGCGTAGAGGCCTGCCCCGTCGAAGCGATCGAGATGACGGATGCATACGAATTGGCCAATTACAAGCGTGAAGATTTTACCTTCAGCAAAGAAAAACTTCTCAAGTAACCGAATAGGAGCGTTAAACCATGGAACTTCTATTTTTTTATCTGGTCGCCCTGGTCGCGGTCTTATCCGGATTCTTGGTCATCAAATGCAAGAGTCCCATCAATAGCGCCATTTCTTTGGTGATGACCTTCTTCTGCCTGGCGGTATTCTACGTCATGTTGAATTCGCCGTTCATGGCGGCGATTCAGATCATAGTTTATGCCGGGGCTATAATCGTTCTGATTATCTTCGTCATCATGTTGCTGAATCTGGGACCCGAAACGAAAGCACGGACCACCCATGCCCTGGCCTGGGGCTCAGTGGTGGGGGCCCTGAGCATCCTGAAAGGTGGGGCGATTACAACGGTTACGGGCGAGATCACCGATGAGGTTGTTCTGCAGGTGGGACACACCGAACTGATCGGACAGGCCATGTTCACCAACTTCCTGCTCCCTTTTGAGATCGCATCGGTTCTGCTCTTGGTGGCCATTGTTGGCGCTGTCGTGCTGACCAAAAAAGAAGTTTAGTCTTAGATTGGACAGGAGATAAGTCATGTTTACCGTAACCGTGTACCACTATCTTGTTGTCAGCGCTATCCTCTTCTCGCTGGGAACCATCGGTGTTCTCACCAGAAGGAACGCCATCATCATTTTCATGTGCGTTGAACTCATGCTCAATGGTGTCAATCTTTCCTTTATTGCCCTGTCGCATTACCTTGGCAACATGGACGGGCAGATTTTCGTCTTCTTCGTAATGACTGTGGCAGCAGCCGAAGCCGCGGTGGGACTTGCCCTGATGATTGCGTTTTTCCGCAACAGAGAGTCCATCGACGTTGAAGATTTCAATCTTCTGAAATGGTAATTGACAGTAGTTCAGTGTAGGGGCTCAATCCGCTTAGAGGAGATATAGATGTACGACAAACTATGGCTGATCCCATTTTTCCCCTTGCTGGGGTCCGTGATCAATGGACTATTGGGCAAAAAGATCAAGAACGAGAAGATTATCGGTGGCATCGCGACGCTTGCCATGGTCTGCTCCTTCGCCCTTTCCGTGAAGTATTTTCTCCAGCTGCTCGGCGATACCGTCAAGACCCATGAGGTTGTTGTCGCCTCCTGGATGAGCGTCGGTCAACTGCAGGTCGACTGGGGCTTTCTGCTCGATCCCCTGTCGGGCGTTATGCTGTTGGTGGTTACCGGGGTCGGTTCTCTGATCCATCTGTACTCCATCGGCTACATGCATGGTGAGGAAGGCTTCTATCGTTACTTCTGCTATCTCAACCTGTTTGCCTTCGCCATGTTGATGCTGGTTACCGGCAACAACGCTTTGGTCATGTTTATCGGTTGGGAAGGGGTCGGTCTCTGTTCCTATCTGCTGATTGGCTACTATTTCCATAAGAAAAGCGCGGGCGATGCCGGCAAGAAAGCCTTCGTGGTCAACCGGGTTGGTGACTTCGGTTTCCTCATCGGTCTCTTTGTGCTGTTCTGGACCCTGGGCCAGGATCACGGCGTCTGGACGGTCAATTTTGTCGAGA
>JARRKW010000456.1:0-2912 GCA_037387645.1 Desulfuromonadaceae bacterium | reverse complement strand
TGATATCCGCTTTTTTACCCAAGCCGGAAAACAGAGCGTGATTGGCGTGGTAGTCCATGTGGCTGTCGAAATCATCGACGGCGGCTCTCAAACCGGTGGCCACTTCAGCGGCGTTGCTTCCCGCATCAAACTTGAGATTGATGGAGGTAATCATATTGCCCAGCAGGTTTGGGGGCAGCGCCATTCTCTTCCTGAAATCAACGGCGACAGATAGCATGCGGGATTTGGGGCGAGTATCAGATTCGGCAATCGGACTGAACATATGGCCGCAAACGACATCATTGGTGGACAGCCGGGTGCCTGTCTCGGCCATATAAAAGGCTTTTAGCGCAGCCAATTCGGCCGGGGTGAAATAGATTTGGAGGGAGCACTGATCCTTCGCTCTGGTCAACAAATAGACGAAAAACCTGACAAACCCAAAGAAGCTCAGGAAACGATAACCCGGCTTGGCCTTATTGTTTGCAGGCAAATGTGCCTTGAGATACTCTTCCCTATCGATCACCTGGCAGGGCGTGACCACCGCTTCGCCGGCAAGCGTGGCCGTCCAGGCTTGATAAAAAGACATGAAGCTGTGCATGTCACCCACCGGATGGTACCAACACGCGCCGATGCTCATACCGCCGCAGCGATAATAACTGATTTTCAGTGTCATTACCGGCTGACGTCCGCTCCGCTCAATACCCTGTTCGGCTGGATGATTTCCGCCAGCCTTTTGCCCTCCTCCTGGTTAGCCCGGGGAATAACCTCCGCCATGCTTTCACTGCGATGAGTTACAACAAAATCCACCCCCCGATTATTGCAATCGAAAGCGAGCCTGTCATTGATCACCACAGGGCTGGAGGCAAACACAGGAAACGCATTGAGGACCCGGCGAAGACCATCAATCAATGCCTGCTCGGGAACACTCTGGCGATAGAAAAACACCACGGGGACGGCTACCCGAGACAGGGTATGATCCATCAGGGTGGCAAACACCCTTTGGGGTTCTGATATTTCCGCTGTTATTCGTAGAGTTTCGGTACGCATAATTCCTGCCTGCATCGGTATGAAGGTATCGTTCGGATCAGGGTGAGCGACGGGTAGCCGGAATGGAAAATAAGAAATTGCTCGTTGGCGAGTTGTTAAAGACGTCCAATGGACTTTCCGATTCCCCCCGGACCCCCCAGCCCGTTTTTCAACAGCCTGTTTGGGGATAGCGACACTAACACCCATTAATCAGACCGGTCAATTGAAAACGCTATGTGCGTGATTCATCTCCCTATAGTCCAAAAGAAACCTGAGCTGGACTGCATCAGTATTTCCTGCCCATTGCTATGTAGTTAGCCTGCTCTTTCGGCACAGTCCCCGTTTCATAAGGCAGTCATCAATTCCCGGTTGACCGTAATCATGTTCTGAATTTCGCGGATATAGTCGATTTTTCTTTCCGAATACGATATGAGGGTTTCGGCAAGGGCATACCCGTCAGGGTTTTGCTCCTGCAGTCGGAACTGGTATCTTTTGTGGCGGAAATCTTTATAGGCGTCATGGGTATTCAGGTTGTGGATGTAGCTACGGATGGATTCGGCAGGAGATGAAAATACGGCGACCTCATAGGTCATGGAAGGACCGCGATTCTCCGGCACCACCCCACAGCCCGGAACGGAACAATGTTCACCGAAAAAGTTGTTCCCATCCTTTGCAAAGCGAGAAATACCCCAGGCGGATTCCTTTGCCGCCTGAATAAGGGCCAGATCCCGGGGCACAATGTCAACCCTGCGCAACAGAATCTGCCATTGCTCCTGCCCGTAGGGTTCTGAAAATTCAACGTCATAGTCTGCGGCCAGCTGTTTTAACCAGTACTGATCCAGCCATTCCGGCAGCTTACCGGCGGTGAACTGCTGATGCAGGACAACCAGCCTGGAGCGCTGCCGCCGGATTCTGTCGTTTTCGGCCTTTATCAAGGGGCTCATATAGCTGAAAAAAAGGACTTTTCTTTCTTTGGTTCCCTGAACCTCACCAAATTCAGGAACCTTTTCGAAGGGCCGCTCACAACCAGAAAACAACAGCAGGGCCAGCAGAACAATAAATACCATTGAAAAATACAGGAAGCGTTTGGTCACCATATAATCCCCCCTGCTTGTCCCGTAAACCAATCAAGAACCTTTTCGAGCCAGAAATTGAGCCTGAACCCTACGTTGGATTTTCCAACTGGGCCAGGAACCCCGCAGATAATTTCAATTTACCATCTTCCAAGCCAGAATCCACAGCCCTTCCCAAACTTCCCTCCGTTACCCAGCATCCGGGATGGGGGCCCTTGAGCTGGATTTTGCCCACCCCGACTGCCTTTGGTTGGGTTATAAGTCAGAAACTCTAAAGGCGAAGCCATATCGGCTCCGCCTTTAAATTTAACCTCTGTAAATGATTTGGAAATTACGCTTTTTTCCGTTTGCGACCGACCAAAGCGAACCCGACCAAGCCCGTTCCGAGAAGGAAAAAGGTTGAGGGTTCAGGCACTCCGGAGATGATAACATCTGAGAAACTACCCGCCTGCAAGAAAACGCCTGAATCCAAGATAGAATCACCGGCATCCGCAATAGCGAGCGTTATACTGTAGGTTTGACCAGCGATCAAGTTCGTTATTGACGCCGTGAGCATGTCAGTAAAACCATCGTATTCGAAGGGGAACGCGCCATTCGAATCGTTATCATTATAATAGGAGGAGTTGGAACCGTTGTTCACGTTGTTGATAGTTACCGGCGTACCATTCGGCAGCAACGCAATATTGCTTCCGTTGAAGAAAAAAGCAAATACATAATGGTATTGAGACGCTACATATTCAGTGTATTCGTCGGACACAAACATGTAATTGAAATATGCCGAATCGCTGTAACTAACAAAATCGAACGAAAGAATGGTCGCATCATATGTGCTAT
>JARRKW010000455.1:0-3480 GCA_037387645.1 Desulfuromonadaceae bacterium | reverse complement strand
GGGGAGCAGTCCGGGCACATGATTTTCCTTGATCACAACACCACGGGCGACGGTATGATGTCGGCGTTGCAGGTGCTGGCCATCATGCAGCGCAGCGGTAAAACCCTGGCCGAGTTGGCCGAAGTCATGATTTCACTGCCCCAGGTTCTGCTCAATGTGCGGGTCAAGGAGCGTAAGGATGTCAGCAAGGTTCCGCAAGTTCAGAAAGCCATCGATGCGGCCGAGGCACAGCTGGCCGACAGCGGTCGGGTTTTGATTCGCTATTCGGGGACCGAGCCGTTGTTGCGGATCATGCTCGAAGGGCAGGACAAATATCAGATTAACGATTTGGCCCATGAAATCGGCGATGCCATTGAGAAGCATCTCGGTGGGAAGAAAGAGGAGAAATAATCGTGGCCAGATTAGGAGTCAATGTCGATCATGTTGCCACGATCCGGCAGGCCCGGGGGATCGATGAACCCGATCCGGTGACGGCGGCGGCCCTGGCCGAGTTGGCCGGTGCCGACAGCATTACGGTGCATCTGCGGGAAGATCGTCGTCACATTCAGGACCGGGATGTGGAGATCCTGCGCAAGACGGTTACGACCAAGCTCAATCTGGAGATGGCCGCAACCGACGAAATGGTCGGTATCGCCCTGCAAATCGTTCCCGATTGCGTCACCCTGGTGCCGGAAAAACGTGCCGAGTTGACCACCGAGGGAGGGCTTGACGTGCTGCGCCAGCGCCACGCCCTGAAAAAGGCGGTCGAACTGTTGCAGCAGGGGGGGATCACCGTCAGCCTGTTTGTCGACCCGGATATTGAACAGATCAAGGAATCGCACCGTATCGGTGCCGACGCCATCGAGATCCATACCGGAACCTATTGCGATGCGCGGCGCCCGGATGAGCGGCGCCTGGAACTGTCCAAAATCGAAAATGCCATTCGTGCCGGTCGCAAGCTTGGGTTGGGCGTCAATGCCGGACACGGGCTCAATTATCGTAATATCGGGGAGGTGGTGGCCCTGGGGGGGATTGACGAATACAACATCGGCCATAGTATTGTTTCCCGGGCGGTGCTGGTCGGCTTTGATCGGGCCGTGCGGGAAATGGTCGCTTTAATTCGCAAGGGTGGATGAAATGCCGGCTGTGGTCGGGATGGGCGTCGATTTGAGTCAGGTGTCGCGGTTCCGCCGTTTTGTTGAACAGGGCAATGAAGGGGTGATCAACCGGATTTTTACCCCTGGAGAAAAGGCCGGCCCTGGGGTTGGGCTTGCGCGACGGCATCTCCTGGCAGGATATGAACGTGGTGCGGGATCCGCTCGGCAAACCGTCGCTGATGCTGTCCGGTCGGGCCGAAGCCATCTGCAACGAACGCGGGATTCACGTCATTCATCTCTCTTATAGCCACGATGGCGATTATGCCACCGCCACGGTTTTGCTGGAGACGCCATGAAGCTGTTGACTGCCGCGCAAGTACGGGAACTGGATCGTCAGGCCATCGAGGATCTTGGTATGCCCGGGGTGGTCTTGATGGAGAATGCCGGTCGGGGCGCCGCCGAGGTGCTGCACCGGCGCTATGCCGAACTGTTTCCTGGCCCCCTGCTGATTCTGGCCGGCAAGGGCAACAACGGCGGCGACGGCTTTGTCATGGCGCGTCATCTGGCCAATTGGGGCTGGCGGGTGCAAACCCTGGTGCTGGCGACGGCCGAAGCGGTAACCGGCGATGCGGCCATCAACCTGGCCGTGTTACGCCACAGCGACGGCGACGTTATTTTCGTTCCGGATGAGGAAACCCTGAACGCTGCCCTGGCCGCGGCTGGCGGCAGTCGGCTGCTGGTCGACGCCCTGTTCGGCACCGGGCTCTCTTCCAAGGTGCGCGGTGTTTATGCCCGGGCCATCGAGTGGGTCAACGGATCCGGTCTGCCGGTGCTGGCGGTCGATATCTCCTCGGGGGTTGACGCCACCAGCGGACGAGTGTTGGGCGCCGCGATCCGGGCGGATCTGACAGTCACCTTCGTTTGTCTCAAGATCGGCCAGGTTGTTTATCCCGGCGTCGGTTGCGGTGGTCATCTAGAAGTGGTCGATATCGGCATGCCGGCTACCGTGCTGGCGGATGCCCCCGACAGTCTCGCTTTGATCGATAGGGCCATGGCCGTGGCGCTGGCCCCGGCACGGCCACCGACGGGACACAAGGGCACTTTCGGCCATCTGCTGGTGGTTGCCGGCAGCGTCGGGAAAATCGGCGCGGCCGCCCTGACGGCGGAAGGTGGTCTGCGCATGGGTTGTGGACTGGTGACCCTGGCCAGTCCTTTTTCCTGCCAGCAGGTTCTGGCGGTCAAACTGACCGAGATCATGACCGCCGGATTGGATGAGCTTGAGGGGACACTCAGCCTGCGTGCCCTGGACCAGATCCGTTCGCTGTGGGCCGGAAAACAGGCTCTGGCCATTGGCCCGGGGCTGGGCCAGGCCGAGGAAACCGTGGCCCTGGTGCGGCGCCTGGTGCATGGTTGCCCTGTGCCGCTGGTCATTGATGCCGACGGGCTGAATGCCCTGGGTTCCCGCCCCGAATGGCTGCGGCAGTGTGCCGACCTGCGGGCGGTATTGACCCCGCATCCGGGAGAAATGGCCCGGTTGACCGGGACCTCGGTTGCCGAAGTCGAAGCCGATCGAATCGGTGTGGCCCGACGTTTCGCCAGCGACTACGGCGTAACTCTGGTGCTGAAGGGAGCTCGAACCCTGATTGCCGGCGCCGACGGTCGGATCTGGGTCAATCCCAGTGGCAATCCCGGCATGGCCAGTGGCGGCATGGGAGACGCCCTGACCGGTATGATCGCCGGTCTGCTGGCCCAGGGCCTGGCGCCCCAGGAGGCGGCGGTGCTCGGTGTTTACCTGCACGGTTTGGCTGCCGATCGGCTGGCGAAGCATTGCGGTAATGCCGGACTATTTGCCTCCGATCTGTTGCGGGAGTTGCCCGCTGCTCGCAATTCCCTGTTCTTTCAAGGAGAAACTCATGCTGACAGCTAAAGATATCATGACCACCGAAGTGATTGCCGTCGGTACCGAAACCGACATCGACGAATTGGCCGCCCTGTTCGCCAAACACAATGTCAATGCCATGCCGGTGGTTGACAGTGAAGGACGCCTGGAGGGTGTTGTCACCGAGACCGATCTGGTTGAACAGGACAAACCGCTGCATATTCCCACGGTGGTTTCCCTGTTCGATTGGGTCTTTTATCTGGAAAGTGAAAAAAATTTCCGGGAGGAGGTGCGACGCATTACCGCCTGCACCGTCGGCGATATCTTCCATCCGGATGTAGTGACCTGCACCCCGGATACTCCGGTGAACGAGATTGCCGGACTCATGGTCGATCGGGCGGCCCATCTGGTTCCGGTGGTTGTCGAGGGTAAGGTGGTCGGGGTGGTGGCGCGCCTTGACATCATTCGCGCCATGAGGTGATCCGCCTTGGTGAGCTGGACTCTGGAAACCTCCTCGGCGGACGA
>JARRKW010000454.1:0-2261 GCA_037387645.1 Desulfuromonadaceae bacterium | reverse complement strand
CAGAAGGGTTTGTCGAAAAACTGGAGTCGTTCCTGAGCCGCCCCCTTGAACGGGGCAAACCGGGACCGAAGGGGAAGGCAAATAAGTAAGGATGTCCCCCGAATTGCGAACGAATATCGAAAGAACACTATGATGAAAAACAACGCCGTCCGGCTGGGGCTATTGGTAACGATACTGGTTGCGCTGCTGGCCTACCAAAACCGAAATGTCTTCCGGCAGGAACCTACCGAAAAGCCTTCAACCAAGGCTCTGGTCGACAAAAGCTGCGAAGAGGGATTTGAGTTCGTGCCCTTTGCAGGGGCCGTTCTTATTGATCAGGTTATTTCTTCGTCCAGCTTGGGCGGGCAGGGGAACAACGAGCTTGACGGAATGTCTTATGACGAACTGACCTCTTTTCGGCTGGCAAAGGTCGATGAGTACCGGGTACTGAAATTTTATCATCCCGGCTATCACCCCTTTCAGGGCTATCACAACAACATTTACGGCAGGATCAGCGAATATCAAAACTGGCTAAACCCGGCCACCTACTTTTTCAGCAACCCCTATCTGTTGATTATTCCCACCCAGGCGCCATTCGTTAACCCGATCAATCTCGCCTGCCCCGATGTGTCCATCCTCTATCAGAACGGGGCCATTGAGGAAACCCACTCCGGCGCAAGCGCCTCCTGCTGGTTCGATGCGGTTTACCGGTCGGGGGGAGAACCGGGGACGCTCTGGCTGTTCATGGTGAATGCCTGGGATGCCGGTTTCTTTTACGCCCATGTGGATGTCGATCAATCCGAAAATATTGCCAGAGACGCCAGCGCCACCCATATCAGCAATGCTCTCCACAGCCGCAGCTATTATTACCATGTGGGGCAATATGACGTGAACAACATCAGCCCGCGCGACCCAAACGCCTGGGTGAGGTTGATAAAGCGAAATGTTAAAACCCAAATCCACATCAAGCTCTGGCGGGAAAAACCCGAGGCCTTGGATCAGCCGGCAAGTCTGACTTACATTATTCGCATTGAGCCAAACGGATCGGAATGACGGCTTGCAGAACCGAATTGCAAGTAAGTTGTCCCCCGAATTGCGAACGAATATCGCGGCTGAAGCCGCTCCCACAATTCAATATTTATTCACCGCAGTAATACTTACCCCCTGACCCCAGGAAAGTCTCTCAGGACCAGGTTGCCCTTTTATCGTCGGCGCTGATCGCGAGCAGCCGCATGGCTCCGCACCGGGGACAGCGATCCCGGTCGAAATCTTTTTCCTCACCGGCAAACTTGCAGGGGGGGCAGTAAATTTTGCTCAGTTCCGCGGCACAGTGGGGACAGCGGTCAGCGGAGGGCGCTACCGCGCCAAGGCAGTAACTGCAGAAGATGGGTTTGTTCAAGGCTTCACTCCGGGCATTGTTATGGAAAATCGTGCAGAGTAAAAAGCTTTCTCGGTTCGCCCCCTAACTTACCCGTTTTACCGAAAAGGCACAAGCCCCGGGAGCGGGAAGGGTCCTTACCTTGACGCGGTGCCGGACAAATCCTCCTTGGGACGCCGTTTGGAGCATTTATCCTGATACATGCGATCGTCGGCCCTAGCGATGAGCTCGTCGAGGGAACAGGGATCTTCCGGGTCGAACAGGGCAAAACCCAGACTCAGGGACAGGGGATATCTTCTTTCTTCCTTCCGGTTGCAGGCCTCGAGGACAGTACTCAAACGGGCGATACTGGTTTGTACTCCGGGTTCGCCATCAATTACCAGCACGGCAAACTCATCCCCTCCAATACGCCCCACGATGTCTGATTTTCTGAAGGTTTGGCGAAGAACCTCTGCGATTTCCACCAGCATCGCATCGCCATTCTGGTGCCCCAGGGTGTCATTGACCTTCTTCAGATGATCCAGATCGAAAAAGAACAGGACCAGCCGCTGCCGGTTCCTTGCGGCAACCTTTAATTGCTGCTCGGAAAGCGCCAGAAATCCGCGGCGATTATAGAGTCCGGTAAGTTCGTCGAGCACGGACAGGCGGTAAAGTTCCTCCATCAGCATCTTGCGTTCGGTAACGTCGCGCACGATGGCCTGAATTAACCATTCATGATCTACATTGACAAGACTGAGGCTCACCTCCACATCAAAGGGCATTCCATCCTGGCGACAGAGCTTCCCCTCAAAGGATTGCGGAATTCCCATTAAAGTCGCGGAGATTTTCTCCTGGATTTCCACTTGCGAAGGCTGTCCATCCGGTTGGAGGGCCGGAGAAAAGAAGAACAGGGATCGGCCGATAA
>JARRKW010000453.1:0-2265 GCA_037387645.1 Desulfuromonadaceae bacterium | reverse complement strand
CCTCGTCACCACCGGTGCCGGCCCGTACCTCCAGAAAAATATTTTTGCCGTCGTTGGGATCTTTGGGCACCAGCAGCAGCTGCAGCTCACGAGTCAAAGTCTCTTTTCGCTCCTCCAACTCGGGGAGCTCCGCCTTGGCCATGGCCTTGAGTTCCTCGTCGGGCTCCCGCAACAGCTCGCGATTGCCTTCGATGTCTTCGCAGACCTTGCAATACTTGCCGTAGACCTCAACGATTTCGGAAAGGTCGGCATGCTCCTTGGTCAGAGCACGAAATTTCTCCTGATTGGCGATCAGGGCGGGATCGGACAACAGCCCTTCAATCTCGCGAAAACGATCGACAACCTCTTCCAACTTGGTGAACATGGACATAGAATCTGTTCGTTATCCCGCCGGCAGGTTTTAGGATAATCCCTTGAATTCGTTACGAACCGTGGCCATTTCACCACAGCTCATGGCCCCTTCCGGACAACTCCCCTGCAGACATTCCGGACCGGCAGTGGCAAAAAACAGCGGCGCCGCCCGACGCGCCAAACGCAGCATCTCAATGGCCAGGACACGGATTTCCCACTGCGCCCGGCGGCAGCAACGCAGGTTGAAAAAATGCAGCAGCTCGCGCACATTCATGGTCATCACCAGCTTGGTCTCCGTCGCATTGGGCAGCAGGAAACGGGCATCTTCGGCCGGCACACCGGCATCAAGGAATTCAGCGTAGAGTTCATGCGCCTGGGCCAGAAAACCGTTATAACGCTTCAGCAATTCACTACGGGAAGCAATGGATTCGGGCACTACCGCCGCGAGGGGGGAACGGAGGGAGACATAGCGCTGGCTTTGCTGGGAAAAGGAGGCGATCCGATGGCGCACCAACTGATGCGAACAGGCCCGACTGATGCCCTCGATACCGAATGTAAAGGAGGCATGTTCGAGAACGGAGTAATGGCCCAAGGCCAGAATTTTCTCAAGCAACGCCGACCGTTCCGAGTCCTCCTGCTCCAATAAACGACCGATGGAAGCCGAGGAATAGCAAAGCCGCGCGGCGGCCGCCACCACCTTTTCGGGCTCGGGGGTATGGGTCAGCAACTGAACCAGCAAAGCCATAACAGACAACTTCCCAGGGGCGGAGAAAAAAACACAGAAACCCGCCGCATCCGGTACGATACGGCGGGAGTATCAGACGACCGCGTATACATCATCATTGAAAAGCGAGACGGCCCATTGGGCCATCTGAACAAACTATTTGGTTTGATTATACTTTTTCCGAAACCGTTCGATCCGCCCGGCGGTATCGATCAGCTTCTGCTTGCCGGTGAAGAAGGGATGGCACTCGGAGCAGATCTCGGTAACGATCTCACCACCCTTTTTGGTTGAACGGGTATCGAACGTATTGCCGCAGTGACACTTAACGGTCACCGCTTCGTAACGGGGATGAATGCCTTCTTTCATAAAGTTCTCCTTAACGCCTGGCTTGTGTACAGGCCTTGATTTGCTTCGTCGATGGACAAAAAATCTTTGTAACACCATCGGCCCAAAATAGCAAGGGCTATTATGTCCGCCCCCATCATTGGTTCATGGAATCGAGGAACTCCTGGTTACTCTTGGTTTCACCCAGTTTATCCAGGACAAATTCCATACTGTCGACCACATTCATGGACGACAGCACCTTGCGCAGCAACCAGATCCGCTGCAGGCTGTTGCGATCGATCAGCAGCTCCTCGCGCCGGGTCCCGGACTTGTTGATATCGATGGCCGGGAAGGTCCGCTTGTCGACCAGGCGTCGATCCAGCACCAGCTCCATATTGCCGGTTCCCTTGAATTCCTCGAAAATAACCTCATCCATCTTGCTTCCGGTATCGACCAGGGCGGTGGCAATGATGGTCAGACTGCCGCCCTCCTCGATGTTGCGGGCCGCTCCGAAAAAACGCTTCGGCTTGTGCAGCGCATTGGAATCGACCCCGCCGGAGAGAATTTTTCCCGAAGGAGGCACCACGGTGTTGTAAGCACGCGCCAGGCGGGTAATGGAGTCAAGTAGAATAACCACATCACGCTTGTGTTCGACCAATCGCTTGGCTTTCTCAATGACCATCTCGGCCACCTGTACGTGACGCGTGGCCGGCTCGTCGAAGGTCGAAGAGATCACTTCGCCATCCACGCTGCGCTGCATATCGGTTACCTCTTCCGGCCGCTCGTCGATGAGCAGAACGATGAGGTAGACCTCAGGATGGTTGGTGGTAATGGAATTGGCGATGTTCTGCAACAACATGGTTTTG
>JARRKW010000452.1:1041-5525 GCA_037387645.1 Desulfuromonadaceae bacterium | reverse complement strand
TTACGAACACCAGCGCATCAAAACCAAGGATTTTCCCCTGTTCCGAGCCGAAAGCAGCTTTACCGACGATACCGTTCTCACCGTGGCCGTGGCCGCCGCGATCCTTTCCGGCACCCCTTCTCTGACTGCCATCAGGGATTACGGCCGCCGCTACCCTCAGGCCGGTTACGGGAAAACGTTTCGGAGCTGGCTCCTGCAACAGGTCGACGGGGAAGGTAAAGTCGTCCTTGTTGCCTACAAGTGTTACTCCAGGAAGCGGCCGAAGGCAAGTCGTTGTCGCCTGTTTCGGAAATATCTTTCTTCCAGCTTTGATCCGTTGATGTATATATTTGGTAAAATGGTAGCAGGAGACGACACGGTTTGCCTGAACCGGTCGTCGAAGAGGGTTGCCGCCGTTTTTATCGCTGGTTCGGCAACCCTGTGCCAGACAGGAAAGGAGCAGGAACATGAAATCTCTGACAATCATTATGCTCAGTTTGTCACTGCTGTTGCCCGGAAGTCTCCAGGTTTGCGGTATGGAGATGGAACGACGGAGCGATGACGCCAGTATAATTCGAACCGGGGAACCCTGTGAGGAAGGAGCGGGCCATGAATCGGAAGCCTCTTTATGCCATGCCGACGGACGCTGAACTCAAACAGCGCCTGACCCCATTGCAGTACCGGGTCACCCGCAAGGACGGCACCGAGCCGGCCTTTAACAACGCCTACTGGAACAATCACGAGGCGGGCATTTACGTCGATGTCATCTCCGGCGAGCCGTTGTTCAGCTCCCTCGACAAGTACGATTCCGGGACCGGCTGGCCGAGTTTTACCCGGCCGTTGGAGCCGGACAATATAATCGAGAAAAAGGACCGCAGTTTCTTCATGGTGCGAACCGAGGTACGCAGCAAACAGGCCGACTCGCACCTGGGCCATGTTTTCGATGACGGACCCCCGCCCACCGGGCTGCGCTACTGCATGAATTCGGCGGCCCTGCGCTTCATTCCGGTCGTCGATCTGGAAAAAGAGGGGTATGGGGAATATTCCAACCTGTTCAAATAACGGCTGAAAGACGGTATCCCGGTGGGCCGGATGATGTGCGGCCGGGAGTCGATTTCAGCCACGAAAGGAAAAGTCATGAAGAGAAGACAGGTCGTTTGGCTGTGCGCCCTGCTGCTTTCCGTCGCCACCGCGGCTTCGGCGGCGACCGCCATTCTGGCGGGCGGCTGTTTCTGGTGCATGGAGGCCGATTTTGAAAAATTACCGGGGGTGACCGCCGTGGTTTCCGGATTCACCGGCGGCACTTTGCAGGACCCGACCTACAACGGCAATCACCAGGGGCACTATGAGGCGGTGGAAATCAGCTACGATCCGCAGCAGCTCAGTTTCCGGCAGCTGCTGGATTATTACTGGCGGCACATCGATCCCTTCGACGCGGGGGGTCAGTTCTGTGATCGGGGACACAGCTACCAGAGCGCCATTTTCGCCGCCAACGAAGAAGAAAGAACGATTGCCGAGGAATCCAGGCAGGCCGTTGCGGCTATGTTTCCGCAGCAGCGGGTGGTGACGCCGATCCTTGAAACGACCACCTTTTATCCCATCCAGGGGGAGGAAAGCTATCTCCAGGATTATTATAAGAACAACCCCATTCGCTATAAGTTCTATCGCTGGAATTGCGGCCGCGATCAGCGGGTGCAGGAAATCTGGGGGGAGCAGGCCGACCATTAACGGCTCGATTGCTCCGCAACCAGGGTCCAGAAGGCCTTGACGCCGGGACGTTGCAGGTTGCGGCGGGTACTGCACAAACCGACCACATAGGGCTTGAGGGGAGGGGAGTGCGGCAACAGGGCAACCTCTTCCCGAAATGGACTGCGTTCCAGTACCAGTTGCGGCACCATGCCGACACCGCAACCCAGGCGCACCATGGCGATGATGGCCTCGTTGCCGGAGACTTCCGAGGTGATGTTCGGGGCGATCCGTTGTTCTTTCAACCACTGGTCGAGGCGGCGTCGGGACAGTCCGATTTGCGGCAGCACCAGGGGGGTGCGGGACAGATCAAGCTGGCCTGTCGCTGTGCGGCGGATGGGAAGGTCCTGGTTTTTGGGAGCGATGAAGATCAGTGGGGTGGTGGTAATGGGCAGAAACTCGACCCGGACCCGCTGGCGGTCGGGTTTGGCCGCCACGGCCAGATCGATGTCGCCGGCGAGGACCTGAGGGATGGCCTGTTCGGCGGCGCCGGTGCGCAACTCCAGCTGAACGTCCGGATAGGCACGGCGAAAGGCTTCAAGCAGATCGGGCAGGATGCTGTAGACGGCGGTAATCGAAGCATAGATGGACAGGGTGCCGCCGATGGCCTGACCGTCCTTAAGCGTGGTCTTGAAGCCCTGCCAGTCCAGCAGGGCCTGGCGGGCGTAACCGCGGAACTGTTCACCGGCGGCGGTAAGGGAAGTGGTGCGGTTGTCGCGGTCGAACAGGGGTTGTCCCACGGCGTCTTCCAGACGTTGGATGGTTCGGGTCAAAGCCGAGGGGCTGAGATTGCAGGCCTGGCTGGCGCGGCCGAAATGGAGCAGTTATCAGGTCAATATACGCGGATTGTTGCGTAAAATGCAAAACAATATGCAAAACAAATCAATTTACGCAATGTTGAATTTCCGTTAAAGTGCGATATGCTCACGGTCGTGGAACAGGCGGCCCGTATTTGAAATATCCTTCCGACAGGGTTCGGATAGATCGCTTACGAAAAAACTACCACTAATTTCCCCACCCCGAAAACCTATTGCAAAGGAGAACAAGCATGGCTCAGAATTATTTCAATTCGCTGCCGCTACGGCGACAGTTGATGGAACTCGGTACCTGTCGTTTCATGGATCCCAGTGAATTCAACGGGGTTGAATGCCTCAAGGGCAAGAAAATCGTCATCGTCGGTTGCGGCGCCCAGGGCCTCAACCAGGGGCTGAATCTGCGTGACAGCGGCCTGGATGTGTCCTATGCCCTGCGCAAGGTGGAGATCGATGAAAAGCAGATTTCCTGGGTTAACGCCACCGACAACAAGTTTCCGGTCGATACCATTGAGAACATGGTGCCCCAGGGCGATCTGGTGCTGAACCTGACCCCCGACAAATACCATTCGCCGGTGGTTAACCATGTCATGCCGCTGATGAAGAAGGGCGCCTGCCTGTCCTATTCCCACGGTTTCAACATCGTCGAGGAAGGGATGCAGATCCGTAAGGACCTGACGGTCATCATGGTGGCTCCCAAGTCTCCCGGTTCCGAGGTGCGGGCCGAATATCTGCGCGGCTTCGGTGTGCCCACCCTGATCGCCGTGCATGGCGAAAACGATCCCAACGGCGACGGCCTGGAAATCGCCAAGGCTTACTGCTGCGGCACCGGTGGCGATCGCGCCGGGGTACTGCACTCCTCCTTTGTGGCCGAGGTCAAGTCGGACCTCATGGGCGAGCAGACCATTCTCTGTGGCGTGCTCCAGACCGGCTCCATCCTGTTCTTCAACAAAATGGTGGCCTCCGGCATCGATGCCGGTTATGCCGCCAAACTGATTCAGTACGGTTGGGAAACCGTCACCGAAGCCCTCAAGCACGGCGGTATCACCAACATGATGGACCGTCTTTCCAATCCGGCCAAAATCGTCGCCTATGAGCTGGCCGATGAGCTGAAGCAGATCATGACCCCGCTCTTCGAGAAGCATATGGACGATATCATGTCCGGCGAGTTCTCCAAAACCATGATGGAAGACTGGGCCAACAACGATGCCGACCTGCTGCGCTGGCGTGAAGCCACCAACAACGAGCCCTTCGAAAAGACCGAGGCGCAGGCCGCTGATATCCCCGAACAGGAATATTTCGATAACGGTATCCTCATGGTGGCCATGGTCAAGGCCGGGGTGGAACTGGCTTTTGATACCATGGTGGAAGGGGGTATCAAGGAGGAGTCGGCCTACTATGAGTCCCTGCATGAGACTCCGCTGATCGCCAACGTTATCGCCAAGAAGAAACTCTATGAGATGAACAAGGTTATTTCCGATACCGCCGAGTACGGTTGCTACCTGTTCGCTCATGCTGCAGTGCCGCTGCTGAAGGATTTCATGGATAAGGTCGGTACCGATGTGATCGGCAAGGGCATTGAAGTGAAGGACAACAGTGTCGATAATCAGCAGCTGGTTGCCGTCAATGCTGAAATTCGTGGCACCCTGGTTGAGGCGGTCGGTGAAGAACTGCGCGCCGCCATGCACGGCATGAAAGCTATTCTGTAAGGCTATTTTTAAAGGGTCCAAAAAAAGGCGCTTCGGCGCCTTTTTTTGTGGCTGTTTTTTGCCGGGTCCGGGTCCTTCTCGCCGGGGAGTGATCTGCGGGAATAGCCATCGACCTGTTTACCGCTTTCGGCTATAATTGGCCTGCTTGGCCTGTGAAAAGTGAAAAGTGAAAGAAACCCCCTTTGTCTTTTACCCTGGTGTCCAGGGCGGTAGGACCATGCTTAGTACACTGGTTCAG
>JARRKW010000452.1:0-1031 GCA_037387645.1 Desulfuromonadaceae bacterium | reverse complement strand
ATAAATATCGGTCCGGAAGAGAGCCGGGCCGGACAGGAACCGAGGATATCTAGCTATGCTGAAACTCAATCCCGAACTTGAGGAACAGGTGGCTGTGCAGGCCGCCGAGCTGCTCTGCGCGGCGGCGCGCACGGCGCCCAAGGGCAAGGGCAAGGATCTGCTGGTCACCGCCGTGGTTGCCGGAGAAACCCTGAACCGCCTGGCGGATACCATGCGCCGGATCGCCGAGCGGGACCAGGTGGGTTTTTTTGATCGTGATGCGGGAAATATCGAAGCCTCCCTGGCGCTGGTGCTGATCGGCACCCGGAAAGATCCGTTGCGGTTGCCCAAATGTGGGTACTGTGGTTTTGTCGATTGTGACGCCATGCTGCAGGCGGGGGCCTGCTGTGCCTTCAATGTCGGCGATCTGGGTATTGCCGTTGGCTCGGCGGTAAGCCGGGCCGCCGATCTGCGCCTGGACAACCGGATTCTGTACAGTGCCGGCAAGGCGGCCGTGGAAATGGGTCTGCTGGGTGACGGCGTGGTCATTGCCTACGGCATTCCCCTTTCCATCAGCGGCAAAAGCCCGTTTTTCGATCGCAAATAACAGGAGGTGCGGATGGGGAAGGGGGAAGAATTATTCGATATTGTTGATGATCGGGACCGGGTCATCGGGCAGGCGCCGCGGCGCCGTTGTCATGGGGATCCGAGTCTTAGTCATCGGGTGGCCCATGTGCTGGTTTTCAACAGCCTGGGGGAACTGTTGCTGCAGAAGCGTGCCAAGCATAAGGACGTGCAACCCGGGCGCTGGGATACCAGTGTCGGCGGTCATCTGGATCCCGGTGAGACCTATCTCGCCGCCGCTTGCCGCGAGATGCGGGAGGAACTGGGAATAACCGGTCTCATACCGAGTTTTTTATACCGCTCGCAAATTCGCAATGATTTTGAATCGGAAAATGTCATCACCTATCTGGTCCATTATGATGGCGAAATCCGGATGGATCCGGAGGAAATCGATGAAGTGCGATTTTGGGCCGCTGACGAGATTGAGG
>JARRKW010000451.1:0-2288 GCA_037387645.1 Desulfuromonadaceae bacterium | reverse complement strand
CCCGCAAAGCTTGGCCTCAATTGAACAAACGGAGAATTGGAATATTGAACCGATTTGTGGTTATGAAGGTTGCTATCCCCTCGTGGATACACTCGTCGGAAACAATCTAAGAGTCCGATTCGATACCTTCAACCATCAATACAGCAGAGTAAAAAATCCATTTTCAATGGTACTTACATTCAGCATGCCGCAATCATACGAATGTACGTTTTCACCGCTTAGCACTCAGATCAAAAAGAACGAAGAAAGCAAAATTTTTGCCAGTAATTTCGTCAGCTACGGAAGTGAGAAAATTGACTCGACTATTTCAAATCAAAAAATCATTCAACTTTCGGGCAAAGGGAAACCAATCCAGGGCAAGAAATATCAGGCGGTATCTATTCAGTTCCCAACCGTGACACCAGCCCCACAGGAAACATTCCAATTGTTCCTCGAAGGGTTAGTTTGCAATGGGGAAAACTTACGACCACCTGTTGTTACTTTTTCGGAAGGCATGTGTGAGTGGTAAAAGCTGACAGAAAATGAACTGGGTAGATTCTACTCGTAAGTGCACCACCCGCGATGGGGGCTAAAAAGCAGGACATGATGGGGTTTCTGGTAGTGTTGGAAGTGCGAGCAACCAATACTCCGGAAAGGAACCCATCATGTCCTACCAGCATCTTACACCCCAGGAGCGATATGTCATCAGCCATTTGAAGGCGGCCAAGTATAGTCTTCGGGAAATCGCCCGCCGTTTGGGCCGCCATCACACAACGATCAGCCGGGAGATCAAACGTAACGGGCCGACCTATCCCGGCGGGGTTTACTGGTATTACTTCATCGACCCGATGGTCGAGAAGAAGCGGCACCTAGCCAGAAGCTATCGGCGGCAGAACCATGCACCCCTCGTCCAGTATGTCGAAGACAAGTTACGAGTGGACTGGCCTCCTGAGGTCATCGCTGACCGCGTTCGCGCAGACCATCCGCATGACGAAAAGATGCGGATCAGCCATGAAACAATCTACCGTTGGGTCGCTCTGGATGCGCGGCAAGGCGGCACGCTTTATCGACATCTCCGTCGCAGGCGCAAGTATCGCCGGAAGCAGAAACGTTACGGTGCGGGCCGCCGCTTTATCCCCGGTCGCGTCAGCATCAAAGAGCGTCCGGGCGTGGTTGCTGATCGCAGCCGGTTCGGCGACTGGGAAGGCGACCTGATCGTTGGGCGCAAGGGACGTGGCGCTATTGCCACCCATGTCGAGCGCAAGAGCCGGTATCTCATGGCCACGCTCTTGCCGGATCGCAAGGCCGAAACGTTCAACACGGCAGCTATCCCGGTTTATCAGGGCCTGCCGAAGGCGATTTGCCAGACACTGACACTGGACAACGGCAAGGAGTTCAGTCAATTCAAAGATCTTGAGAGCCAAACCGGACTCTCGGTCTATTTTGCCGATCCCTACTCCGCTTGGCAGCGCGGGACAAACGAAAACACCAATGGCCTGTTACGCTTCTACTTTCCCAAGGGGACCAACTTCAAGCGTATCTCAGCCAGGGCATTACAACGAGCAATCGACCGTCTTAACAACAGACCGAGGAAGTGTCTCGGCTACCGGACACCCCAGGAAGTCTTTGATGAGGCCCGGGGTGGTGCACTTGCAATTTGAATTCACCGAGGACGAAAAGGAAAAAGGGGACAGGCTACTTTTGTCTCTGGAAATTATATTTTTCCGTTGATGCAACTTGTTATGTGATGACTGCTTACTCTGCATTGAGATTAACTCCACAATATGGACAGTAGTTAACCACGTACGTATTGTAATTAGTAACCTCGTTAAGGTATTCAGCCTCTCCCATTTTTACTTCTTTTTCATCGGCATAATTAATGTAGAGTAGCCACCAGGAATTATGCTCTTGATTGTTGGCGGATACGCAATGAAGCAACCTTATGTCATTTGGCAAAAGGTTTTCATCACAACAATGTTCCTTGTCGTATTTACTGTAAGTTAGTTCTCCGAGTTCTTCTAGATTCATGTTTCTCGTTTGTATTTATTCACATAACGACGTGATAACCGGCGACGACGAACAGCTTCGAGCACCACCAAGATCCTCGGGGATCCCCCCTGTATCTTTCGTCCGGTTGATTTGCTGGTTAGCCAGACTTAAGTATTTGCCACACAAATGTACAAAAAATAGTGAGACCAATAGCCGTAGAATAGATAAGCAAATGAAAATAGATTCCTATCCTCCCGGTTTCCGCCCTAGTTATGGCCATATACTGTTTGACATATTTCCTGAAATACCAATTTAAGCAT
>JARRKW010000450.1:0-2294 GCA_037387645.1 Desulfuromonadaceae bacterium | reverse complement strand
CTTCGTCATTTATTTGAAAGGATAGGAAGCATGGCTAAAAAGCTGTATATTCCGGGACCGGTGGAAGTAAGCGCGGACGTTTTCGCGGCCATGTCCGCCCCCATGATCGGTCATCGCATGAAAGAATACGCGGCCCTGCACCATGAGGTGACCACCGGACTGAAACGCATGTTGAACAGCCGGAATCCGGTCTTTCTCTCCACCTCCAGCGCCTTCGGGGTCATGGAAGGGGCGGTGCGCAACCTGGTACAGAAACGTTGCGCCAATTTCGGCAACGGCGCCTTCAGCAACAAATGGCATGACGTCACCCGCCGTTGCGGCCTCGAGGCCGATCTGCTCGGAGTCGACTGGGGCCAGCCCATCACCCCGGAACTGGTCGACACAACGCTGGCGACGGGCAAATACGATGCCATGACCCTGGTGCACAACGAAACCTCCACCGGCGTCATGAGCCCGCTGGAAGAAATCGCCCAGGTGATGAAAAAGTATCCCGAGGTCTCCTTCATCGTCGACACCGTCTCCTCCATGAGCGCCGTGCCGCTCGATGTGGAGGCGCTGGGAACCGATGTCTGCCTGGCCGGGGTGCAGAAAGCCTTCGGCCTGCCGCCGGGACTGGCCGTCTTTGCCGTTTCCGACCGCGGGCTGGAAAAGGCCAAAACCACGCCCAATCGCGGCTATTATTTCGATTTCGAGGAATTCGCCGCCAACGATCTGAAGGACAATACCCCGAGCACCCCCTGCATCAGTCTGATCTATGCCCTGGCCCATCAACTGCGCAAATTTTTTGCCGAGGGGCTGGAAAACCGCTATGAGCGTCATCGCCAGATGGCCGCAAACACCCGGCAATGGATCCTCGATCAGGGTTTCAGCCTGTTTGCCGCGGAAGGGTATCGTTCACTGACCCTGACCACCGGTGCCGTGAATGATGATACCGATCTGGAAACCCTGAAAAAACTGGCGGCCGAACAGGGCCTGGCCATCGATAACGGCTACGGCAAGATCAAGAACCGCACCTTCCGCATTCCCCACATGGCCGATATGACCCAGGCGGACCTGGATCAATTGTTCCGGGTTCTAGAAGAACTCCTGCCCCGGGTACGAGCCTAGAAAAAGCGGCTGCCGGCTCGGCAACAAGAGAGACAGCACAAACGCCCCCCCGGCATAGTCGGGGGGGCGTTTGTCTTAATAACACGAAATCACGGCGGGAAACGAGAATTGACCTGGCGGGCGAAAAGGGCTAGACTCTGCGCCATGTCCGGACGCATCTTCACCCCCTTTTCCATCGGCAGCTTCACCCTGATTCCGGAAGCTTATCCGTCTCCTTCGCCCTGCGGTCTACCGCTGGTGCTGGGGAAAGACGGCGCCTTCGGTTCGGGCGAGCATGAAACCACCGCCTCCTGTCTGGAGCTGTTGCCGCGGATACCCGGTATTCACGGCAGTCGGGCTCTCGATCTGGGCAGTGGCACGGGCATTCTGGCCATTGCCGCCGCCCGGCTGGGAGCGGCGGAAGTCATCGCCGTCGATCTGGACTGGTCGGCGACACTGAGCTGCCGCAACAATGTCCTGCTCAACCGGGTTGGAACTCAGGTTTTCCCCCTCTGCGGCGAGCTGGCGTCCATCGCCGGTCCTCCCTTCGACCTGGTCATGGCCAACATCTATGTGGATATCCTCCTGCCCCTGGCGGAACAGCTGGTGGCCATGACCGCTCCCGGCGGGCATCTGCTGCTGTCCGGCATCCCCCTGCAGGACCGCTTCACCCTCGAACAACGCTACAGCCGCCTCGGTTGCCCCCTGATCAAGAGTCGGATTATGGAAGATTTTTCCAGCTGTCTGCTGGGCAAAGAGAGCTGAATCCGCTGCATTGCACGACAATTCCTTGAACGAGCAGCAGATGGTTGAAAAAGAGACGCGACTAGGTTTCGACTGTCGGGCAGGGCAAACGGTGCTGCACCCAGGCGTCAATGGCCTCGGCGAGTTCCTCGGGCAGATCAACAAATTTCAGTCCCATTCCCGGCCCATAAATCGATTTGCGGCTGTATTGACGACTCCAGACCACTGCACAGGTACATTGCACCTGACAACCCAACGGGTCGGGCAGAGCGAACTCAATAACGAAATGGTTTTCGGCCTGGCGCGGGTTGGTGGTCGCAATAAACAGACCACTCCGACTGATATTGGTGGCATAACCGAAAAAGGCTTTTTCCGCCTGATCCACCTTGACTCTTAGAACGATAAGGGGTGACCGCAGGGACTTGCTCGGATCAGCCACGGATGTGGAATTCGAATCACTCAAA
>JARRKW010000449.1:0-2298 GCA_037387645.1 Desulfuromonadaceae bacterium | reverse complement strand
GACCAGCAGTTCAAAAGAATTACGAAAAAAGAGGGCACAATGGGCATCGGGGTAGAGCGCCGCGAGGGCCGCGATGATCTGCAAAGCTTGAGTGCGTAGCGACATTTTTCCCTGGCCTCAATCCCCTGCAATGGCCGGTCGCGGGACGGTTTAGCGCCGACCCGGCCCAGTTATCCTCTGTCCGGGCAGGTTATCCACAGCTTTATCCACTGGAGCGATTTATTGTGGATGGAAGATTACCCCGGGGCGACTTCCATGCGGCTGCGCCCGAGGTTTTCCGTGCGCAGGTAGGTCCGTGGATCGTTGATCTGGGTGGTTAGAATGACGGGTAAATGATTGGAGGCCTGGCGGGCCAGTTTGGAACGCATCACCGTGGCATCGATGATCCGCAAAGGCCCCCGGTAATAGGCCCGGTCCCGGTCCACCACCGGACACCAGGCCGGATAGGTTCCCCGCCACAGGGAGAGCACCCCTTTGCGCAGGTTCAGGTTCAGGGCCATGTTGCCGGCACCCCAGAAATAATCGCCGAAATCGCCCAGAATCAGGACGGGGCAGCCCAGGGAACGGTTACCGAGCAGGTCGGAACCGAGCAGGGCACTGATTTGCTGCTGCCGCTGCTTCTTGCCCGGGGTCAGCCGCAGATTGAGCAGATGGAGGCGTTTTCCCATGATATCGGCGTCGGCCCGCAGACACATCCCGCCGTGGCCCAGATCATAAGCCCGGGTTCCCTTGAGGGGATAATAGGAAAGGAAGGCGTTGCCGTTGGGGGAAGCGCCAGCATAGCATTTCATGCCCAGACACTTGGCCAGATAGGCCAGCTGCTCATCCCCCTCTTCGCCACCGATGTCCTGCAGGGCGACGATATCCGGGGCGCCTTCGGCAATAACCTCGGAAATCCGATCAGGATTGACCTGTCTATCCCTTCCGCAACAGCCGCGGACGAAATATGTCATGATTCGGGTCGTAAACACTAACCGTCCCTGATTGAAAACGTGCTTGATTAGGGCGTCTCTGCAGCCTGTTCCGGCAAAGCCGGTCAGAAGCCGACCGGAACCGTCTCCCCTGATGATAGCAAATTGTAATCAGGAGTCCGTCTTGCTGTAAACAACCTTATTGATAATAATTTGCTTTACCGGCATGTCCTGAAACCCCCCTCCCATTTTCCGGGTTTTTTTCACGCCGATGGCATCGACCACCTCCATGCCGTCAACCACCCTGCCGAATACCGCATAGCCGAAAGTACTTGCCGCTGGGCCGCTGTGGTTGAGAAAGGTATTGTTCTTCAGGTTGATAAAAAACTGGCTGGTGGCGCTGTTAACGTCACTGGTGCGGGCCATGGCAATAGAGCCGCGGACGTTCTTCAGGCCGTTGCCGGCTTCATTGACAATGGGCTCATGGGTGGTTTTGCGTTCCAGATCGGCACTGAATCCGCCCCCCTGGATCATGAAGTCCCGTATAACCCGATGAAAAATGGTCCCTTCGTAGAAGCCTTCCTGGACATAGCGGAGAAAATTCTCCACCGTCACCGGTGCTTTTTCCCGATCCAGTTCCACCTCGATATCCCCCAGGTTGGTTTGGATCAGAACATATTCGGCGCTCAGGGCCGGCAGAGCCCAGCTACAGGCGATGAGAACGAACGTGACAAATACGGATTTCATGGCTGCCCCCTTGATGATTAGCTGCTAAATCCCCTCGGCCTTCAGTTCCCGCAACATGAGATCGGATACGGCCTGGCGCGGATCCTTGTTCTGGTAAAGAATCCGATACATCTGTTCGGTGATGGGCACCTCGATCCCGAGTTTCTGCGCCAGCTGGTAGGCGCTAAGGGTGGTTTTCACCCCTTCCGCCACCATATTCATGTCGGCCAGGATCTGCTCCAGGGACCGCCCCCGCCCCAGTTCCATGCCGACCATGCGATTGCGCGACAGATCGCCGGTACAGGTCAGGACCAGGTCACCCATACCGGCCAGACCGGCAAAGGTGGCCGGATTGGCGCCCATGGCCGTGCCAACCCGGCTGATTTCCGCCAGGCCCCGGGTGATCAGGGCCGCACGGGTATTATAACCGAACCCCAGACCGTCGGAAACACCCGCCGCCAGGGCAACCACGTTCTTCAGCGCCCCGCCCAGCTCCACGCCGATCACGTCCTCGTTGGTATAGACCCGGAAATAGGCCGTACTGAAGACGTCCTGGGTAGCCGCGGCGGTCCGGGGATTGCTCGAGGCGGCCACCACGGCCGTGGGCATTTCGGCCGCCACCTCGCGGGCAAACGAGGGTCCGGACAAAAAAGCCTGTTGC
>JARRKW010000448.1:0-4415 GCA_037387645.1 Desulfuromonadaceae bacterium | reverse complement strand
TTCGCGACTATCCGGCCACCCGCATCGGCGCTTCGGGCCTGGATGTGGGACTCCCCCAGGGCCAGATGGGCAACTCCGAGGTGGGACACCTGAACATTGGGGCCGGACGGATCGTTTATCAGGATCTGACCAAAATCAGCAAAAGCATCGCCGACGGTGATTTCTTCGGCAATCCGGCCCTGACCGGCGTCATGGCCGAAACCCTGGCCCGGGGCGGCAAGCTGCACCTGCTGGGACTGCTCTCCGACGGCGGGGTGCACTCGCACAACACCCATCTCTATGCCCTGCTGGAGTTGGCCAAACGCCAGGGGCTGCAACAGGTCTGCGTCCACGCCCTGCTCGACGGACGCGACACCCCACCCCAAAGTGCCATTGATTATCTGGCCGAGCTGGAAGCGAAAATCGAGGAAATCGGGGTCGGCCGCATCGCCACCATCTGCGGCCGCTTTTACGCCATGGACCGGGACAACCGCTGGGACCGGGTGAAACGGGCCTACCTGGCCATGGTGCAGGGCCAGGGCCGAACCGCCGCCAGCAGTGCCGCAGCCATCCGGGAAGCCTATAGCGAAGGGCAAACCGACGAGTTCGTCGAACCCCGGGTGATCGGCGCACCAGCCACCATCGATGACGGCGACGGCATCATTTTCTTCAACTTCCGCGCCGACCGCGCCCGGGAAATCACCCGCGCCCTGGCCCTGCCGGACTTCACCGGCTTCGATCGGGAGAAGGTGGCGCAACTGGCCGGCTACGTCTGCATGAGCGAATACGACGCCAGCTTCGATCTGCCGGTGGCCTATCCCTCCGGCGACAATCCCAACATCCTCGGTGAAGTCGTCGCCAGGGCGAACCTGCGACAGTTGCGCATCGCCGAAACGGAAAAGTACGCTCACGTCACCTTCTTTTTCAACGGCGGCAACGAAACGCCTTTCCCCGGCGAAGAGCGCGCCCTCATCCCTTCTCCCCAAGAGGTTGCCACCTACGATCAGAAACCGGCCATGAGCGCGCCCCAGGTCGCCGATGAGGTGGTCTCCCGCATCGAGTCGGGAATCTACGACCTGATCGTGCTCAATTTCGCCAATCCGGACATGGTCGGCCACACCGGCATTTTGCCGGCGGCCATCGCCGCCATGGAAACCGTCGACAACTGCCTCGGACGGGTGGTGGATGCCGTTCTGGCGGCCGGCGGCCGACTGGTGATCACCGCCGATCACGGCAACTGCGAACAGATGGTCGATGAGCAGGGGCAACCGCATACCGCTTCCCTCATCGTCCATTAACCACGAAAAAGCCGGCGCCTCCCAGCAGGCGCCGGCTTTTTAACGGGTGACCCGGGCGGAAACGGTTCTTTTCCGCCGGGTGGCCCGCACCCTGGCCCGCCGATATCCGCGGCTGGCTGGCAACGGGGGAACCCCATGACCCTGTGGTCCGCCGTCAAAAACGAACTACTCGGCTTGCTTGATCTGCTCCTCCCCCCGGCCTGTCCTTTCTGCCGCCAGCCCCTTGCCGCGCCCACCGCAACCGGCATCTGCCCGACCTGCCTCGACCAGTTGCCCAACCTGCCGCCTGCCCGCTGTCCCCGTTGCGCCCTCCCCTATGTTGCCGAAGACGGCAGCGCGCACCTCTGCGAAGGCTGCCTGCGGCAGCCGCCCCCCTTCGAGACGGTGGTGGCGGTAGGCATCTATGAAGGATTGCTGCGCGACGGTATCCATCGCTTCAAATTCCACAACGCCGTCCAGCTCGACCGGCCTCTTGCTCTGCTGCTGGCCGCACGACTGGAACGTCCTCGTTGCCGTAATCGGCCGGGCGCCCCGGCACTACTGAACCCATGGAGGACTTTTGCCGAGCCCCCCCTCCCGGCTTGCCCAAGTACCCGCGCTTTTGCTACAATTCCACAACGGAAACATGTCCCGCTGCGAAGGCCAGCCAGCCCTAACCCGAGTATTCCTTTGGTCATGAGCCACATTCGTTACTACATCACCGGTCACGGCCTCGGCCATGCCAGCCGCTCCTGCCAGATCATCAGCCGCTTGCGCCAGCGTCATCCCGAACTTAAGGTTGAAGTCGTCTCGACCGCCCATAGCTGGTTCTTGCGTCATTATCTCGACCCCTCGCCGCAGCGCGCCAGGCCGGCGTTTACTCCGTCGGCATCTCCAACTTTACCTGGGATTGGATCTATCAGGGACTGGCACAGCAGCATCCGGGCTACGACGATGTGCTGCAATCGCTGAGCGATGACTACCGGCAGGCCGATCTGCTGTTGCGACTCCCCTTCCACCCCGCCGAATCCAACATTGCCCGGGTGGAAGACCAGCCCCTGGTGGCACGCATCAGTGAGGTCGCCAAAGGGGAAATCCGCCGGCGGCTGCAACTGCCCGCCCACTGTCGGGTCGGCCTCATCTCCTTCGGTGGTTTCGGCCTGAAGGAGTTCAACTTCAGTGCCCTGGAGCAGTTGGACGACTGGCTCTTTCTCACCGACCAACTGCCGCCGGCGGCACCAGCGAATCTGCGCCCCCTGCCGAAAGCCTCCTGTTCCTATGCCGATCTGGTCCGGGCCGCCGATCTGGTCATCACCAAGCCCGGCTACGGCATTGTCGCGGAATGCCTGGCCAACGACACCGCCTGCCTCTACACCGGCCGCGGCGACTTCCGCGAACAGGCCCTGCTCATCGAGGGTCTGCACCGCTACGGCCGCACCCTGGAAATCAGCAACGACGATTTGCGTAACGGCAACTGGCGCGAGTCCCTGGAGACCCTGCTGCAAACTCCGCCAGCGCGGGAAACCCTTCCGGCCCATGGCGATACGGTCATTGCCGACCGACTGGCCCAACTGACCCGTGCCCGTTGCGGAACGCGGCCATGACCGCGCGCCTTCTGCGGGTATTCGAATCGCTGCTGCAGCAGTACGGCCCACTGCACTGGTGGCCGGCCGACAGCCCGTTCGAGGTGGTCATCGGCGCCATCCTCACCCAGAACACCGCCTGGAGCAATGTGGAAAAGGCCATCGCCAACCTGCGCCGGGAAAACTGCCTGACCCCGGCGCGACTGCGGCAGACAACCCGGAAGCAGTTGGAGGAATGGATCCGCCCCGCCGGTTTCTTCCGGCAGAAAGCCGAACGGCTGCAGCTCTTTGCCGACTATCTGGGCACCCAGCATCAGGATGATTTAGCGGCCATGCTCAAGGGTCCCCTGCCGGAGGTGCGCCGAAGACTCCTGGCCATGAAGGGAGTGGGACCGGAGACGGCCGACTCCATTCTGCTCTACGCCGCCGATCGCCCTTCCTTCGTGATCGATGCCTATACCCGTCGGCTGTTCGGTCGCCTGCAACTGCTGGATTCGGCCGCCCCCTATGAACAGATCCGCAGCCAGTTCATGGACCGCCTTCCCGCCGACTCTGATCTTTTCAACGAGTACCATGCCCTCATTGTCGAACACTGCAAGCGCCACTGCCGCAAACGCCAGCCCCGCTGCGGCGACTGCTGCCTGGGGCGGGACTGTCCCAACGCCGAACGCTGACACTGCTCTCCCTTCCCCGCACACAGACTGTGCCACCCTGGCACAGTCTTGCATGTTAATGAAATCACTTGCAAATTTACGGGCACACATGTGCCATGGAACAGTCATGCGCCACTATGACACAGTTTCCGTCACATTCTGGCACAGTCATCCTTCCGCTCTCATTATAAATACCGAGAAACCGGGCCCGGCAAATCCGCTGGCAAAATTATAACCTATTGTTTTTTCAGATATTTTCAATTTTACCAGACGAAACATAAAAACCTGGCAACCCTTTTGCTATGTATACGTCTAATAAATTTGGCACACTATTGCCCGACACGCTCCCCCTTGAACCGATAGCGCAAAAGGAGATGCATCATGGGAAAATCCGTAAAAAATCCGAAAAAATTCATCGTATCCTGCCGGGTCAATGACCGCGAAATGGAGGCCCTGACCAAACTGGCCCAGGACGCCGGCACCAACATTTCCGACCTGCTGCGTCAGAGCCTGTTTATGCTCAGCAACAATCAGCAGGTTCGCATCTAAAGCATTTTCCCTCCCCGGTGGACGGGGCCTGCCCGTCCACCGTCGCTCCCCCCTCCTTCCAGCTTGCCGGAAATCCCCTTTTTCCTTGACTTATCCTGCGGTTTTGCTAACTTGCATGACTTGATTTTCCTTGGGGAGGACCGTTATGGATTACAAAGACACTCTGAATCTGCCCGTTACCGAATTTCCCATGCGCGGCAATCTGCCCCAGCGCGAACCGCAGATGCTCAAGCAGTGGGAAGAGACGGCACTGTACGGAAAAATCGCCGCCGCGGGCAAGAACCGCCCCGATTTCATCCTGCATGATGGCCCTCCCTACGCCAACGGGCATACCCATATCGGCCATGCCCTCAATAAAATCCTCACGGATATTG
>JARRKW010000447.1:0-2316 GCA_037387645.1 Desulfuromonadaceae bacterium | reverse complement strand
CGTTGATATAGAGACTGAACGCCGCCATCAGGGAGAGGGGCTGTAACAGGTCGGCCAAGGCACCGGTCGGATGCAGATTGGAAAGATAAACCAGCAGTTTCAGCAACAATACCGAGGCGATCGCCAACCCCAGATTGATCAGGGGACCGGCCAGGGCCACCCAGATCATGTCCTTTTTCGGCCGGCGCATATTGGCAAAATTGACCGGCACGGGACGCGCCCAGCCGAAGCCCACCCAAAGCAACACTACCGTACCGACCAGATCGAGATGTTTGAAGGGGTTGAGGGTCAAACGACCGAGCAGACGGGCAGTCGGATCACCAAAGCGCTCGGCAACATAACCGTGCGCCACCTCGTGCAGGGTAATGGCCAACAGGGCAGGGACCAGCATGATAGATATTTTTGCCAGGGTATGTTCCATAAAATCAACCAATCGGGAGATGAAAATATTTGCATTTTTTAACAGATATGTGCGAGGAAGTCAACTCACCCGGCGGCAGGGGTGTGCGACAATCGGGATAAAAATCGTCGTCGCACCAGGGCCCGTTCATCCTCGGCGGTAATCACCTTACCGTTCAGGCGGGCCGCCAGCAGAGCTTCCAGAATCAGCCTGTATTGCGGTCCGGGAGGGACACCCAGACGTTTGAGATCATGGCCATCCAGCAGGGGCTTGACCTGCCGCAGGTGGGTGACATAGTGGGAAACCCAGCGCCGAACCAAATCCTCACCAATCCGGGCCAGAATATACATCAGCGCTTCGCTGGAAAAGGGCCGCAACCACTGATACAGCTCGCTCGACCGCGGCGTTTTTCCCCCACCGTGACGCCGGGCCAGCAGCCTTAGCACCTGATGGGCGCGGGTGCGTTGACGGCGAAAGGTCTCGTGGAAGCGGGCCGGGATATCCAAGCGCTTGCTGATACCGCGAATGGCCGCCTGATCCACATCGGCCAGCAGGCAGAAGAAATAAACCTGCCAGCGCTTCAGATTTTCCTCGGCATGCTCGAATTCATACCAGAGCACGGCCTGGCTGGCCGCCTCGAAGATCCGTCGTTTGCGCTCACTGATGGAGAGAGACGGATGGATGTATTGCAGCAGGTCCAGCTCCGCCATCCGAAAAACCGCCGGCAGCGGATTGGCCTCCTTGAAAATAATCATCAATTCGTTGAAGACCCGGCTGCCGCCAACGGCATCCAGAAAACCCATCTGTACGGCGCTGCGCAGCAGGCTCTCGGTATGGGGGCCGAGGTGGAACCCCAGACGCTGCTCGAAGCGCACGGCACGAAAAACCCGGGTCGGGTCCTCGACAAAACTCAGGTTGTGCAACACCCGCAGGGCCTTGTCGTTAAGATCGCGCTGACCATTGAAAAAATCGAGCAATTCCCCATAAACCTTGCCGTTGAGGGCGACCGCCAGGGTAGTGATAGTGAAATCACGCCGATAGAGATCGAGCTTGATGGAAGAATGCTCCACGGTGGGTAGAGCGCCCGGCTCCAGATAATATTCCATACGCGCCGAAGCGATATCAATTTTATATCCCTGGGGAAAGATAACCACCGCCGTGCCGAATTTATGATGTTCCCGCACCCGACAGCCGTGGCGACGGGCGAACTCCTGGGCGAAGGCAATACCGTCCCCTTCGACGACGATATCCACATCGAGGTTTTGCTGTTGCAGCAGCAGATCCCGCACAAAACCACCGACGGCAAAGACGGAAACCTGCAGGTCGTCTCCGACTTCACCACACTGTTTCAGGATCTCTTCGATCCCGACGCTGAGCTGCGTTCGCAACAAACGCTGCACATGGCGCGGTTTCAGCCCGCCGCGATGAGTGGCCGGCTCGACCCCACCGGGGACAAGGGGAACCGAGCGCACCCCCGAAACCATATGGCGCAGCAGATCGGTCCGGGTAATGGCGCCGACCAGCTTGTTCTGATCGACCACGGGAACGAAACGCTGATTATGACTGACAATCAGTTCCTTGAGCCGCTCAATGGGCGCCTGGGGGGTAACCGTGCAGAATTCTTCGCTCATGTATTCCCGTACCGAAACCTCGCTCAGGCGATGATGGGCCGCTTTCTCCACCACCTGCCGGGAAATGATGCCGATTACGCCCCCGGCATCGGATATTACCGGCAGAGCATTGAAACCATAGCGGGTAAACAGCTGGCGTACCTCCCCAATGGTCGTCGTGTCGGCAAGGGTTTTGACCGGCGCCGACATCAGATGACAGGCTCGCCAATGGGGATCGACATGCTGCTTGAGCAATACCGGCAACCGCTCAAGCACCTGAATCAGGGTCAGCTCGCGCACCGTGGC
>JARRKW010000446.1:0-2321 GCA_037387645.1 Desulfuromonadaceae bacterium | reverse complement strand
ATCTTGAGTTTCTCCGCCACCACATCGCTGTATTTGCGCAGATACTCTTTTTCCTCCTCCAGTTGGATGGGGGTGCCGGGATGTTCCTTTTCAACCTCCAAACTTCTGAGAATGGCGGAAAGTTCAGCCTGGAATGCTTCAGGTTCCATCGGTTTGGCAATATAGGCCGCCGCGCCGAGGGACAGGGCCAGTTCTTCATCCTTCGTGTCGGTATAGATGGCCGAATAAAAGACGAAGGGGATGTCTCTGAGGGCCTCCTCCCCTTTTAGCAGGCGCAGAAACTGGTAGCCGTCCAGGCGCGGCATCAGAGCATCGGAGATGATCAGATTGGGGTGGTGTTGGCGGGCCAGTTCCAATCCCTCCTGGCCGTCGCAGGCTTCCACTACCGTAACCGATCCCTGATGCTCAAGATTCAGGCGTAACAGCCTTCGGTTATCGGCATTATCGTCAACGATAAGGATTTTCATCATGGGCTACCCCTATTCTTTCCAGCCGATGGCCGCATGGATTTCGGTGACGAGAGTTAGTGGGTCAATAGGTTTTTCAAAGTAGGCGGTGCATCCCGCGGCCAGTATTTTGTCCTTATCTCCATCCATGGCAAAGGAGGTAATGGCGACAATGGGAACATTGCCGTTTACTTCCGAGGCTCTGATGCGACGGGTTGCCTCCAGGCCATCGATGCCGGGCAGGTTGATATCCATAATGATGAAGGCGGGATGTTCCTGCATCGCCCGTTTTACCCCCTCTTCACCGCAGGTGACGCTGATAACTTCGTAACCGGCTTGGGTGAGGGCGTAATGGAAGAGTTTCAGGTTATCGATATTGTCTTCCACCACGAGCACTTTTTTCATGGCAGTCTCGATTTTACCCGCAGCGTGAACCGGCTTCCCCGACCGTATTCACTGGTAAAGGTAATTTCCCCTTTTAATACCTCTGTGGCCAGCTTCTGGGAGAGATAAAGGCCGAGCCCGGTGCCCGGAATGGCGGATGACCGGGTATGTTCCAGCCGTACAAAGGGTTGAAACAGGTGGGGGAAATCCTCCTGTTTGATGCCGATGCCGGTATCGGCAACGCAGATTTCCACCATCCCCGCGGGACTCCCCACGCTGGAGTCGGGTATGACCTTGGCGGTCAGTTTCACCCGGCCCTTCTCAGTATACTTTACCGCGTTACTTAACAAGTTCAACACACATTGCAACAGCCGGCGGCGATCGGTGTACAGGGACAGGTCGGATGACTGGAGCTGCAGTTCCAATTCTTTTTCTTCCAGTTTGGGTTTGACCAGTTCGACCGCTTCCGCGATCAGAGCGGCCAGCTCAAAGGGTTCCGGATTGGGATCGATCTTGCCGGCTTCGATCTTGGCCACATCGATGACATCATTGATCAGACTGAGCAGATGTTTGCCGCAGCGCAGAATAATGGCGAGATTTTCCTGCTGCTCGGGACTGATGGGCCCGATCCACTGGTGCAGCAGGATGCTGGAGAAGCCGATAATGGAATTGAGGGGGGTCCGCAGTTCATGGCTCATGGAGGCGATGAACATCGATTTGAGGTGGTCGATTTCCTGGAGCCGGATGTTGGCCTGTTCCAGTTCGTCGGTCTTGCTATGCAGATCTTCCACCAGGTTCATCAAGGCTCTTCGGCTGTCCTCCAGTTCGCTCCGTTTCGCGGCCAGGTCGAGGGTTCGGGTTTCCACCCGTTGTTCCAGTTCCGCATTGAGCCGGCGGACTTCTTCTTCTGCCCGCAGTTTTCGGGTGATATCCCGGGCGATGGTGGATATGCCGACGATCTGACCGTTGCTGTCGCTGATGGTGGAGAGAGTCAGGGAGACAAACAGGCGTTGTCCATTCTTATGCATCCATTCGGTGACCAGGCCCGCCAGCTTTTCTCCCCGTTTCGCCTTGGCGAGCAATTCACTCAGTTCATGCTGGCGATCGGGAGGGATCAACATTCCTACCGTTTTGCCGACCATCTCTTCGGAACGGTAACCGAAAACTTGTTCCGCGCCCTGGTTCCAGGTCAGAACGATCCCTTCCGGATCCTCGCCGATAATGGCATCGTTGGAGAATTGGACAATTTTGCCTAAAAGCAGGGTCTGAGCCTCCATTTTTTCCCGTTGGTTGATTTCGCTTTTAAGCTGTTCATTGGTTTTCTGCAGCTCCCCGGTGCGTTTTTCGACCTGCTCTTGCAGGCTGTTCTTGACTTGGGTCAGTTCAGACTGGGTCTGGCGAAGATCACGGAAAATGAGTTCAAAGGGATTCCTGATGCCGATGACGAAAATCGAGCGGTAAATAAGATAAAACGCGGCCAATTTGAAAAAG
>JARRKW010000445.1:0-2323 GCA_037387645.1 Desulfuromonadaceae bacterium | reverse complement strand
CTGCCGGCAAGCCGGTTTATGCCGAATGCGGAGGTCTCATGTATCTGGCCAGGGCAATCGAACTGCGCGACGGCACCCGGCACGCCATGGTCGGGAGCCTCCCCTTTGCCACCCGCATGCTGGCAAAACGCAAGCGCCTCGGCTACACCGAGCTCAGGCAACGGCAAAAGGGCCCCTTCGGTGACGCCGGAACCTGCCTGCGCGGCCATGAATTCCATTATTCCGCAATCATCGACCCGGCCGCCGCTCGCGAGGACGAGGCTGCCTGGCAGGTCCGCTATCGCCGCGCCGAAGAGCCGGTCATGGAAGGCTATCACCGCGACAATCTGTTCGCCAGCTACGTTCACGTCCATTTTGCCAGTCGCCCCGGCGCCGCCGGCGCCTTTGTCGATTTTTGCCGAGGAAACCAATGAAACCCCTGATCCATGAACTACTGGCCAAGCCGCTGAGCGGAGAGCAGATCGAAGCGCGCTCCCTGGCGATCATCGACCGGGAAGCGCCGCCCCATGCGTTTACCCCCGAACAATGGCTGGTGGTACGGCGCATGGTGCATGCCACCGCTGATTTCTCCCTGCTGGAGCAGGTGCGCTTTTCACCCGATGCCATTGCCGCCGCCTGCCGCGCCCTGACCGCAGGCGCTCCCATTTACACCGATGCCAACATGATCCGCGCCGGCCTCTCCCTGCCCCGGCTGCAACGGGTCTGTCCGGACTATCGGGCGGAATCGATCCTGTGCCATGTCGCCGATGCCGATGTCGCCGCCGAGGCGCATCGGTCTGCTCTGCCGCGCTCCCTGTTTGCCGTACGCAAGGCTGCGACCCAGCTGGAAGGCGGTATCGCCGTATTCGGCAACGCCCCGGTCGCCCTGCTGGAACTCAACCGCCTGATTCTGGAAACCGGCCTGCGCCCGGCGTTGGTTGTCGGCATGCCGGTCGGCTTTGTCCATGTGCTGGAAAGCAAGCAGGAACTGATGGAAATAGGCGTCCCCTACATCTCCATCGAAGGCCGCCGCGGCGGTTCGCCACTGGCGGTCAGCGCCGTGCATGCGCTGTGTGAGTTGGCGCTTAGGGCGCACTGAGAAAAATTACGCGGATCCATGGTTTTCAGATTCCTGGGGGTTGCACGTGCCTCAGAACTGGTTGCTCAATACGCCATTGTCCCACCCATCCATCCCGAAAGGAGGTGATTGCATGAAACAGCGGCGCAAGGAAATCATCGCTTACCGCAAATCCTGCGCAGCGAACGGTACCGGTCTTTCCCATTACATTCTGCTGGACAAAAAGACCAAGTAGGGTACCAACCCGCGGAGCGCCTCCGGGCGCTCCGCAGCCTAACTCTGTTGCCTACCGCCGTTTTCAGGGCGGAGCTGATAACTCGACTCCTGGGAGAGACTCCATGAACGCAACCAAAACCGCCGCCAACAAGGCCTCCTCGCGGGGCATTCATTTCAACAGCGGCAACGGACCGAGCCTGCTGCCGGTCGCCATCGACCACCCCGATTATATCGCCCTGCTCGATCCCGATGCGGCTTTCTGGTCCCTGATCCAGAAGGACAAACTGGGCGAGGCCCTGAGCAACGAAAGCGCCTTCATGCAGCAGTTTCTCGGCAAACGGGACGCCTTTCTCCAGGAAATCGAAGCTCTGCGCTTCGGCCTGCAGCCCTCGGCGGTCTATTTCAACCCCACCGACCGCTGCAACCTCAACTGTTCCTACTGCTATATTCCGGAGGAGCTGCGCAGCACCGGCAAAACCATGACGCCGGAGGAGTTGCTCAAGGCCCTGGGCATTCTCAAGGAATATTTCCAAACCACCGTCCCCGAAGGGCTCAAACCGCAGATCATCTTCCACGGCGCGGAACCGCTGCTGGCCCGGGAGGCGGTGTTCGCCGGTATCGACGCCTATCTGGACGATTTCCGTTTCGGGGTGCAGACCAATGGCACCCTGCTCGACGAGGAGGCTATTTCCTTCCTCACCGAACGCAACATCGGCATCGGTCTGTCCCTCGACAGCCACCTGGAGGAGATCTGCACCCGCACCCGGAAAACCTGGGAGGGAGACAGCGTCTTCGCCCAGGTGGTCCGTGCCATGGACCGGCTCAAGGGTTACGCCAACTTTAACGTCATCTGCACCGTGACCCGGGAAAACATGGACAAACTGGTCGAACTGGTCGATTTCTTCCACCAGCAGGAGGTCCCCATCTGCATGCTCAATCCGGTGCGCTGCACCCGTCAGGGCGCCCGCGATATCAAACCGGCCGACCATGAAATGGCCGAGCATTACTTCAAGGCCCTCGATCGCAGCTATCAGCTCTATGAACAAACCG
>JARRKW010000444.1:0-2324 GCA_037387645.1 Desulfuromonadaceae bacterium | reverse complement strand
GTCCAGGGTAAAGGTGCCTTTGGTCCAGCGCAACATTTCCACGACGGTCTTCTCAATCAGCATCCGCAGACCACGAAAGGCATCTTCCTTGGTCAGGACACCCTGCTCAATCAACATGGCGATCAGGGGCTTGCGGCTGTCACCAGCCGCTTTCTGCGCGGCCAGGGCCTGATCACAGACTTCCTGGCTGATGGCTTCTATGTCGACCAGAATTTGTCCGATCCGGACACTGGTATTGACATGATTGGCGCTGGAGATATAGCCGGAATCAAAGACCAGCTGACTTTCCCCCCGGGCGCTTTTGACACAGAGGGTTCCCGTTTTTCGGGTGGAATGCAGCAATTGAATGACATCGACGATGGGAAGGTGTTCCAGGTCTCCGGTAAACGACATGGCCTGCTCTCTCTCAAGAAAGGAAGAAAAATTGCCGCGGGGATTTTTCTTGCAAGGCCGCTCGGGACTCTGCCGAATGCAAACTGGCCGCAAAAATCCCCCTTAAACATTCTCAATCTAATGCAAACTATTCGATATTGCAACAATCTTTCCTTTATTCAACGCCAACAAAAGCAGCCCAAACGGATCCGGGGGCAAATTTTTCAACCGGTGTAAAACTTTGTTTTCCTTACCGTCCATGTTATCATCAGGCATTTAATCATCCCAGAATGGACCTGTTGAAGCCCATGAGCGTTAACGCGAAACAGATTGTGGAAATTTTTTCCGACGGCGCCTGCAGCGGCAATCCGGGCCCCGGCGGCTGGGGTACCATCCTGCGCTACGGCAGCCAGACCAAGGAACTCTCCGGCTTTGCGGCCGAGACCACCAACAACCGGATGGAACTGATCGGGGCCATAGAAGGGCTGGCGGCTTTGAAACGTCCCTGCCTGGTCCATTTGACCACGGATTCCCAATATGTCAAAAAAGGCATCACCGAATGGATTCATAGCTGGATCAAAAAAGGCTGGAAAAATTCGCAGAAAAAAGATGTCGCCAACCGTGATCTCTGGGAGCGTCTTTGGGAACTGACCCGCGTCCACCAGGTGGAATGGCACTGGGTCCAGGGCCATGCCGGACACCCGGAAAACGAACGTTGTGACGAACTGGCGCGAGAAGCCATTACCAGGAGCGTTAATAGACAGACCCCCAAACCCTGCTAAACTTGAGAGGGAATTTCCGCCTCTGCCCGCGGAGTTCTTTTTGTGCCTGCCAACCCGACACGGATGCGTTGCATGCCCGTCGCCGCCAGTTTCCTCAATCTGCCGCCGGCCCCTGCCGGCGGAGAAACTCCCCCTTCCGCCGAGGCGCTCTTTTCCCTCGGCCTGTACGCCGGCATCGCCCTCTTGCTTATCAGTCTGCTCCTTTTCTTGGCCTGGTTTCTCGGCCATAAAACCCGCTCTCCGCTAAAGAGTGAACCCTATGAATCGGGCGTTGCGCCCACCGGATCCGCCCGTCTGGAAGACCCGGTGCCCTTCTATCTGGTGGCCATCTTCTTCATCGTCTTCGACGTCGAGGCCATCTTCATCGTCTCCTGGGCGGTGGCCTGGGATCGGCTCGGCTGGGCCGGATTCAGCCAGATCAGCTTCTTCATCGTCATCCTCTTCCTCGGCCTGGTCTATCTGTGGAAAATGGCCGGCCTCGACTGGGGTCCCAGTGCCTACGACGCGGCAGGAGGCGCGGATGAGCGAAGAACTCCCGCAGCATGTCATTCTGACCCGCCTCGACGACGCCATCAACTGGGGGCGGAAAAACAGCCTCTGGCCCATGTTCTTCGGCCTGTCCTGCTGCTTTGTCGAGATGATGACCAGTATGACGCCACGCTTCGACCTGGCCCGTTTCGGCGCCGAGGTCCTGCGCGGCAGCCCCCGCCAGGCCGATCTGATGATCATCTCCGGCACCCCCTTCAAAAAAATGGGCGCCACCATCCTGCGCCTCTATGAGCAGATGGCCAACCCCAAGTGGGTGGTCGCCATGGGCAGTTGCGCCAATTCGGGGGGGATGTACGATGTCTACTCGGTGATGCAGGGGGTCAACCAGATCCTCCCGGTGGATGTCTACATCCCCGGCTGCCCGCCCCGCCCCGAAGCCTTCATGCAGGGATTGCTGCTGTTGCAGGACAAAATCGCCCGGGAGGAACAGCCGGCGCGCAAGGTACTCGGCCTGGCCGGCGGCAGTGAGGGAACCTCGGTGCCGTTGCTGGTTGACGGCCTCAGTAAAAGCCGCGATCCCCGCGGACCCGGCTACGGCAACAGCCCGATTCGCGGCAGCTCGCAACAGCATCCCTGGTTCAAGGGGAGCCGCAACGGCAACCTCTGGACCCCGCCCCAGCC
>JARRKW010000443.1:0-2327 GCA_037387645.1 Desulfuromonadaceae bacterium | reverse complement strand
CCGGCAATGAGCCGGAGGACCCGAACCTTCTCGCCATCATCGGGGACCAGGACCGGGGGCACAACCTTCTGCTGGAACTCAACGACCCACGGCTGGTTTCCCCCCTGCGCCAACATCTGCTGCACCTGCATAGTGCCGTGCATGGTCCATGGGAACGCCTCCGCCCCAGTTATAACCGGGTGATCCGCACCGAGGATACGGCTATTTACCTATTCCCCCGCCTGCGGCGTAACATCATCGCCAAAAAGCTGTTGACGGTGCCGTCCGGATCGGTTCTGCGCCTGGCCGTTTCCCACCTGAACGACCGTAAGATCGGCGCAACCCTGCGCGCCGTCGCCGCCCGGGGGGTACGCATCGAAATCCTGGCCCACGACACCGAGCGCCGCGTGCCCCAGTGGGTGGAGGAACAGTTGCTTGAAAGCCTGACCTTCCGCCGTTACCGGCACCCGCAAGGGCTGCCCATGCATAACAAATTCATTCTGATCCATACGCCGCAACAACGGGAAGTCCTTCTGGGCAGCATGAATCTGTCGGTCCGCTCCCTGTATGTCAATCACGAACTGCTGCTGGTCTCTTCCAACCCCCTGCTGGTCGAAGCCATGGAACGGCGCTGGCATGACATGCAAAACCTTCTCGATGAAAGCATGACGTCATGAAAAACAACTCCCCGCATTCCAACTCCACCGATCGCCCGCTACGAATTCTGATGATCGATTCCCACGCCGCCATCGAGCGTGGCGGGGCGGTTCAGTGCGCCTCCCTGGCCCGGGCCCTGGCCAGAAGAGGACACTCGGTAGGCTGCATTTTCGACGACGACCCGGAGCAACCCTTGCAGGGGCTCTGGTTCCAGAGTCAGCTCGATACCGGCGTCCGGGTACAGCGTTTGCCCCTGCGCAGTCCCATGGCCATGCTGCGTCTGCGCCGGCTGCTGGCCCGGGAAAAACCGGATATTCTCCATACCCACAAGAATGACGCCCTGTTCTTCGCCTACTTTGCCACCCTGGGCAGTCGCCGACCGGTCTGGACGGCCAACCGGGGCACGGTTTACGCCCTTTCCAAAAACAAACTGGCACACTATATTCACCGCCGTCACGTGGGCTGCATGATGGCCGTAGCCCAGGCGGTAAAGGATGTTCTGGTGGCCGACGGCATCCCTTCCGAGCAGGTGGAAGTGGTCTACGGCAGCTATGATCCAGAGCGGTTCCACCCTGAAGTGTCGGGCGAACCGGCCCGCCAGCACTGGGGGATCCCCTCGTCCAAACCGGTCATCGGTCTGATCGGGTCATTGAAAACCCCCAAGAAAGGGCATCCGGTGCTGCTCGAAGCGGTCCCCGAGCTGGTCCGGAACCATCCGGAGCTGCAAGTCGTTCTGCTGGGAGAGGGCGATCCGTCCCCTCTCCGGGAACAGGCGGCAGCCCTGGGCATTGCCCGGCACGTTCACTTTCCCGGCTTTACCGATGATGTGCCGACGGCGCTGGCGGCCATGGATGTGGTGGTCTGCGCCTCCCTGCGGGGGGAAGGCTTGACCGGAACCCTGCGGGAAGCGCTGGCCATGGCCCGGCCGGTGGTGTCCAGCGACGTGGCCGGCAACCGCGAACTGGTCATCGACGGCCAAACCGGCCTGCTGGTTCCTCCCGGCAACCCGACCGCCCTGGCAACGGCCGTTGACCGTCTGTTGTCCGACCGCGACATGGCCGAAACCATGGCCCGAGAGGGCCGGCAACGGGTCATGGATCTGTGCACCGAAGACAACCGGGCCATCCGGGCGGAACAGATCTACCGCGCCCTGCTGGCTGCGCGGTAAACGGCTTCTCCGCATAAAACTCTCCCGGCGGGAATTCTCCCCCTCCGGCTACCGAAAGGGCTTCACAGCAATGGCAAAGCGTTATTTTCTTCCCCAGGACAGCAATCTTTTTCAGGGGGCCTGGAACCGCCTCCGCGGACGCAAAGCGGTCTCCCCCTTCCCCCGCATTCTACAGATTCAGACCCAGACCGGTTGCAATGCCCACTGTCAATTCTGCCCCAACGAGAGCACCCTCGGCAAGCTGTCCACCGGACGCATGGACGAAGATCTGTTCCGCCGCATTATCGATGAAGCGGTCAAGCATCCGGTGGAACGCATCAGTCCCTATCTGATGAACGAACCGCTGGCCGACCCCCGTCTGCCCGACCTGATCCGCTATGTCGCCGACCGCAAAGCGAAGTCGACCCGCATCAAAATCAACACCAATGCCTCCTTTTTGGACGAAACCATGGGCGAGCGCCTGATCGAAAGCGGTCTCAACAGCCTCCATGTCAGCTTCCATGGCATCCGCAAAGACACCTAC
>JARRKW010000442.1:0-2800 GCA_037387645.1 Desulfuromonadaceae bacterium | reverse complement strand
AATGGTGGCTAATCCGGAAGCCGTTCCTTCCGGCTGTTTGCCGGATGATGGTTGTATTTCAAAGCTTTAGGCTAAATCTAACGTAAATTTAACTTGCGTGTGGTTGAGATATCGTTTTAAATTGTCTTGTTTTTATGTTGTCTTGTTTTTACGTGGTAAGACCATGTGGTTTGCTGTTGTTTGCAAAGTCGCTGTTTTCTTATAGGAAAACGGCGGTTTAAGGGGGCGTTCATGCCCAGTGCCACATTAAAGAAATTCGGTTATCCTTCAGCGGTGTTGGAGGAAGGGAGTCGGTGGGTTGTTCTGCTGCGGCCGGACCAGGTGACCTTGGGATCGCTGGTGCTTGTCTGCAAGGAGCCCGTCCAGGCTTTCTCGGAAATCAGCAGCGAAGCCTTTGCCGATTTGCAGGAAATTATCGGTCGTATCGAGGGTGCGTTGGCCCGGGTTTTCACTTACGACAAAATCAACTACCTCATGTTGATGATGGTCGATCCCGATGTCCATTTCCACATCATTCCCCGCTATGCTCAGGAGCGGTGTTTTGCCGAAATTTCATTTTATGATGCCGCCTGGCCCGGTCCACCTGATCTGGCCCGGGTGAATAAGATTGACGATGCTGTCCGGGAGGCTCTCAGGGATCACCTGATTGCCCATTGGAATTGATACTTTGCGCCTGAAAAGAACCAATTTCGTAATATGCTGACCAAAACACCTGCTGAAAATTCCGTTGATTTGCGCATGGGTGATTTTTCGACCCTGTCGGAAGCCCTTGATTATGCCGCAACCGGACAAACCGGTTTGAATTTTTACTCGGGCCGGGGAGAGCTTATCGCGACTCTGCCCTACGCCGAATTGCGGATGCAGGCGCAGTCCCTGGCGCGTAAACTGGCCGGCCTGGGGCTGCCAAGGGGGGCGCGGGTGGCGCTGGTCGCTGAAACCGATCCTTTCTTTGTCCGGTTCTTTTTCGCCTGTCAATACGTTGGTCTGGTGCCGGTCCCTCTGCCCGCAGCGGTGCATCTCGGGGGACGCCAGGCCATGGTGGAGAAATTGCGGGACCTGCTGCTTTCCTGCGGGGCTCAGGTGGCGGTGGCCCTGGAATCCTTTTTCCCTTTCCTGCGCGAGGCCAGTGTCGGACTGGATCTCTCCCATGTGCTGGAGGTCGATGATTTCGTGGCTCTGCCTGAAGCGGTGGGGCTGCTGGAGCCGACGCAGCCGGGAGAGACCGCTTATCTGCAATATACCTCGGGCAGTACCCGTTTCCCCCGGGGGGTGGTCGTTACCCAGGAAGCGGTGATGGCGAACCTGGCTGGTATTATCGGCCCGGGGTTGGACGTTCGCCCCGGCGACCGGTGTGTCTCCTGGTTGCCTTTCTACCATGACATGGGACTGGTCGGATTTCTGCTGGCGCCCCTGGCGTCCCAGCTTTCCGTGGATTATCTCAGTACCCGTGATTTCGCCATGCGTCCGCGGCTCTGGCCCAGCCTGATCTCGCGCAATCGAGGGACGATCAGTTTCAGCCCCACCTTTGGTTACGCCCTCTGTACGCGGCGGGTGCGTTCCGCGGATTTGCAGGAGTATGATCTGTCCTCCTGGCGTATTGCCGGCATCGGCGCCGAGCCGATTCGGAGCGATACCCTGATCCAGTTCAGTCAGGTGTTCGCGTCGACCGGTTTTGATCCCCGTTCCTTTGTCGCTTCTTACGGCATGGCCGAATGTTCCCTGGCCGTCAGCTTCGCCCCTTTGGATCAGGGTTTGGTGATCGATCGCATCGATGCCCATGGGGTGACGGATCTGGGCATCGCCCTTCCCGCGCAACAGGATTCCGCCGAGTACAAGGAGCTGGTTTTCTGCGGCGCGGCTTTGCCGGGGCATGAAATCCAGATTCGCGACGAGCGGGGACAGGCTCTGCCTGACCGCCATTGCGGAGTGTTGTACGTACGGGGCCCCAGTGTCATGAGCGGTTATCTGAACAATCCCGAAGCAACCCGCGAGGCGCTTTCCGCCGATGGTTGGCTCAACACCGGAGATCTGGCTTATCTGGTGGACCGGCAGGTCATCATTACCGGCCGGCAGAAGGATCTGATCATCATCAACGGGCGCAATATCTGGCCCCAGGATCTGGAATATCTGGCCCCAGACCTCTTCGGGGAAACTCTCGCGGGCCACCTCCCGGGCCGACTATCTGCGGCGGAACCAGAGCGCCCAGGCTTTACCCCTTGAGATTCCTGCTTTGCTCGATTGCAATGCATGATCTTTTGTCACGGCAATCGGTCGAAAAGCAGTTTTCAACAGGGCAAATTGTCGCCGTAACCGGCGGCACCGGATTCATTGGCCGGGCGCTGATCCATCGTCTGCTGCAGGCCGGTTTTCAGGTGAAGGCCCTGCGCCGGTCCACTTCCCGTTCCCTTCCCGTGCAGTCCCAAGGTTTGACCTGGATCGAAGGTGATTTGCAGACTGTTTCCAGTCTGCAGCAACTGGTGGCCGATGCCGCAACGATCATTCATTGTGCCGGCTCGGTTCGGGGCAAGGATGACGCCGATTTCGCGGTGGCCAACATTCAGGGAGTCGCCGCCCTGGTGCAGGCGGCCCGCGCCAGTCAGACCCGACCACGTTTCCTGCTGCTTTCTTCCCTGGCCGCCAAAGTTCCGGAAATTTCCTGTTATGCCGCCAGCAAAAGGGGCGGGGAGGAAATCCTGCGAGTCGAAGCCGGTGACCTGAACTGGACCATTATGAGGCCTCCGGCGGTTTACGGACCCGGTGATCGTGAGCTGCTGCCTCTGCTGCAATGGATGCGGCGCGG
>JARRKW010000441.1:0-2329 GCA_037387645.1 Desulfuromonadaceae bacterium | reverse complement strand
CCCCGGGGTCGGTACCGAAAACGATGCCCCCCTGTTTGACATTGGGGCAGGAACTATTCAATTCAAGGCCGGCCACCTCGGGGATACCGGACAGACGCTCGGCCACGGCGCCGTATTCTTCCAGGGTGTTGCCGAAAAAATTGACGATGACCGGGGTGTTGACTTCGCGCAGGTACGGCAACTTGTGCTGGATGAAGTCATCCACCCCGACATTCTGCAGCCCGATAGCATTGAGCATGCCGCTGACGGTTTCACTGATGCGCGGGGTCGGATTGCCGGCCTTGGGACGTAGCGACAACCCCTTGGTAACAATGGCGCCGAGGCGCTCCAGGTCGACATAGGGCGCATATTCCTCACCATAGCCGAAGGTACCGGAAGCCGGCCTTACCGGGTTTTTCAGATTGATGCCGGCGATGTCCACCGCCAGTTTCGGCCGTCCTGATGCGTTCGCCTGTTGATTTTTCCATTCGCTCATGATTTGCACCCCTCGCAGCTATCCCCCTGTTGTTCCATTTTTCGCCAATCGAGCTGTTCGGCCCGAAAAACCGGTCCCTCTTTACAACTACAGAGATATTGAGGGTTCTGCTCGCTATGCTGAGCCCCCTTGACCACACAGCCGAGGCAGGCGCCAACCCCGCAGGCCATGAGCGCCTCCAGGGAAACCTGCAAAGGGGCCTGGTGCTGGACGCATAGCTGCTGGACCGCCGCCAGCATGGGCGTCGGTCCACAGGCATAGATATCGGCGGCGGCAAGCTTTTTCAACTTGCGCTCCAGCACCTGGGTAACCAGCCCTTCCTCTCCCAAACTGCCGTCCTCGGTGGAAACATAGGTTTCAACCCCGAGACGCTCGAATTCCGTCACCATGATGATATCATCGCGCCGCCGGCCTCCCATGAGCAGACGGACCTTGCTGCTTTTAATCAATTCCCGCGCCAGCATATAGAGGGGCACCAGGCCGATCCCGCCGCCAACCAGGATCTTTTCCCTGGAAGCATTGCCCGGATCGAAGCCCCGGCCCAGCGGCCCCAGCACTTCCACCCGGTCACCGGCGTGGAGGCCACTCATGAGGGTGGTGCCGCCACCAACGACCTTATAGACAATTTCCAGAAATTCCCTGGGCGGCTGCCCTTCGCAGTCGGGCGCCAGAAAACCGGTCCGAAAAACACCGAACGGACGCCGCAACAGGGGCAACAGGGCGTTTTGCACCCGCAGCATGACAAACTGCCCGGGACGCGCCGCCGCGGAAAAATCCGGCGCCAGAATCCGCATCCGGTAATACCCGGTGGAGACTTCCTGATTGGACAGGATGATGGTTTTATAATTTTTCATGGGTCGTGACTGCCTCCTTAAATGGATGTACCCGTTATGACCTTTGTCGCGAAATTACCACCGGCATTCGGCGACACCTCATGAGCCGTCCGCGCAATCCAGCTCCATCAACAACGCATCTTCACCATCGGCATAATATTTTGAACGACGGGCGACGGCCTCGAAACCCAGGGCACGGTAAAGCGCAATGGCCGCCGTATTGCCGGCCCTAACTTCGAGCAGGGCTCTGTCCGGCCGTCCGCCGGGACAACGCGCCAGGGCATGGGACAGAAGCCGGACGGCAACCCCCCGCCGCCGGAATCGGGGGACGGTCGCCACGTTATGGATATGCAGTTCGCCGCAGATCAACCAGCTGCAAAGATACCCCGCCAGTTGCCCTTCCAGAAACAACAGATCCACCGCAGCCACGGGATTATCGAGTTCACGCTGGAACAGTTCCGCCGACCAGGGCTGGGGATGACAGAGCCGCTCCGCATCAAGGATCGCATCCAGGTCCTTTTTTTCCATGGGACGGATGCTATACTGTAGATGGCAATCGCCTGATCCGATCAAATCGCCGCCCCTCCGGGGGGAAACAGGGGAATTAATTCCGCCGTGACAGCAGCGGCTTAACTGTGCAAAAGACCTTACATCATAAAATACAGGCCTTTTAACTGTAAAGAAATTATTCATTCAGAGACTCTTGCAGCCGGGGACTTTGCCGTTGACAAACGCAAGGGAAATGTTCTAAAAAAGGGCCACTTTTCCTGACAAGGAGCACAACCATTGAGCAAGCAGGACACGACGACCTACAAGGACGCCGGGGTCGATATCGACGCCGGCAACCATTTTGTTCAGATGATCAAACCGCTGGTCAAAGCGACTTCCCGTCCGGAAGTGTTGACCGACATCGGCGGCTTCGGCGGCCTGTTTTCCCTGAATGCCGACAAGTACAAGAAACCGACCCTGGTGGCCTCCACCGACGGGGTCGGCACCAAACTGAAGCTGGCCTTCATGACCG
>JARRKW010000440.1:0-3123 GCA_037387645.1 Desulfuromonadaceae bacterium | reverse complement strand
GGCATGGAGCAGATCCAACCGGAGGTGATAGAAAAACGCCCGGTTGAAACCCGCATCCTGCAAATAGACACTGAAATAGAAAGCGGCTTCGAGCAAAAACAGCGGGATCGCCAACAGCCGGTAAACCAGGTTCCGGACCGGTCCGGGACGCAGCAGAGCGCAACCGAGCAGCAACCCCAGACCGTAGAGCAGGGTCGAAAGCGGCCAGATCGGCGGGGCATGGGTCAGCACCACTCCGGCCAGCGGCAGCAGCAGAACCAGAATCAGACCGCAGCTCAGCTTCAGCACCGGGAACGGTTTCGAGCGTTCCAGCACGGGCCAGGCCATCTTAGCGGCCCTCACCGGGGAACGGGAGCGAAGCGGGCCAAACCAACGGGCCAACTGCGGCAGCGATCATCAGCGCCCCCCGCGAACCAGACGGACATACAGCTTGCCGCTCTTGACACTGGCATTGACGGAACCGTAACCGAAATCGACACTCCAGGCCCCGTGGGCGACGGCGGCGTAGGGGGAGGAGGTCCAGAAATAATCCGGCGGCGTTTCAGGAAAAAGTCCTGCATTGATGGCCGGGGTATGGCATCCCTCTTCCAGCAGGCTTTCGAGTTCGTTCTTATTCGGCAGCCGCCAGTCGGAATAGCCGGCAAAGGTCTGCCGGGCGGCGCCCTGCAAGGCTTCCGCCCAGGTGAAGGTTGCCGCCGCGCCGTTGCAACGCTCTCCAGCCCAGGTCTGCCCCAGACTACAGCGCATCCAGACAAGTCCCGTCGCCCGGTGGGTCACGGTACCGTCATCATGGGTGGCAAAGCTGACCTCCGGCGTGATGGCCATTATCTTCGTTGAGCAGACCTGCTCTGCCGCCGGGGCCGCCCGATCCCCTACCGGTGCCGACAGTAACAGAAACATAAAAACAACGATCCAACGCATCATCATTCCTCGTCGCAGCTTCACAATCGACCCGGCCTTCAGGGCGCCTGCCGCACCAGACGCACGGCGCTCCCCTGGCTCTTTTCACCGGGATAGGTTTCGCCGAAACGGAACAGCACCTGCCACGCCTGGCTGTTCAGAGCGGCGTAGGGGGAAGCCGACCAGTATTCGACACTTTTGGTGGCGGGGAAATAGTGGCTGTCGACAGCCGGACTCATGCGCCCGTTATCGACAATGGAAAGCAGCTCCTTGCGGCTCGGCAAGCGCCAGTCCTTGCCGCCGCACAGTCCCTGGGCATTGACGGCCTCCACATAGGCCTGGGTATCGCAAGCGCTCCCCCGGCACTGTCCGCCATTCTGGGTTCCGATCGCCCCCCCATTGACCGCCTCATCGGAAGAATACCAGCTGTAGGTATTTTCCCGGCCGCGCAGGCCGTCAGCGGTCTTCACCTCCCACATGAGACCGGTGACGTTGTCCCGGGTACAGGCCCAGTTATCGGGGCCGTCTCCCAGGGATGGATTGGGGGGGCAGCTCCCGCTGCCGGCAGCCTGGCCGCTGGCGCAGATACGGGTGAAATCGAACCCCCCGGAACCGCCACCGGTTTTGCTCAATTTTCGGGAGCGGGCCGTCACATCCCGACCGAAATCGCCGTCCTGACCGGGATGGCTGGCTGCGAGCTCCTGGCAGCCGTCGGCTTTTTCCAACCGCATACCGCTCATGAAACGATTGAGCCGGTCATCGGCGCACCAGTCAATTCCGGTATCGTTGAAACCACTGTAGGGAACGACCGCCAGGACCTTGGAATAGCTTCGCTGCCCGCCGGCATGGCTGACTTCCAGTTGCAGCCAATAGGGGACATTGCAAGGCAACCGGGGGAGGGTCTTGGGCGCAGTGAGCCCGGTGATGACCAGACCATCACGCAGGCTCCTGCAACGCAAGAAGCCATCGGCCGGTATGGCTTCCCGCGCCAGACACAGGTTGAAGGTGGCTCCGGAAAAATCCCCCTGGTTCCAGCTCAGATCGATCTTACCGAAACCGGCGGTGGCCTCCAGTTCCGCGTCGGGATAACAGACCACCTCGATATCGGTCACGTCCCGGTCGACCACCGTGCCGACGGCCCGATCCAGCCGGCAGGACCATTTGGGCCTGAGTTCCCGACTGAAAATCGTCACGGCATAATCCAGACCTGCTGCCAGCGGCCGGGAAAAAGAGAACGGGCATGGTGACAAGGTAGTCACTGCCGTCAAGCAGGGGCGGCTGAAAGGAGAAGGAACCGTCGGCGCTGAGTTCAAGAGCGGCGCCGCCGTTGAGCTGCAACTGCAGGCGGGATCCGGCCGCCAGGCCGGAAAGCCGGCCGCCGACCGTATAGCTGGGCAGGGCAAATTCCGCCGTCAGCTCCAAGTCACCGACAAGATTCTGCTCCTTGCGGGTGGCGCTCGTCACGCCATCGCTCCAGCGCACAAAAGAGGCGTTCCCTTGCGGCACCGCCGTTACGGCCCGACCGTCACCGCCGTGGTTCACCAGCTGCCGGCTTTCCCCCGCGATGGCGCCGTTTGCCCCGGCCTGGTAGTTCAGACGATACTGGTTGACGGCAAACTCGGCCCGCACTTCCAGGTCGGCGCCAACCGCCCGGTCGCTGCGCGGATTGGCCGTCGAACCGTCGCTCCAGCGCAGGAAATGATAGCCCGGGTCCGGTACCGCCGCAACCGGAGTGGCGAACCCCTCATGCTCCACCCGCTGCTCTGACGTGCCCCGGAGCGAACCGTTGGCTTCGGCCCGATAGCTCAAGGCATAGCTCAGACGGGCAAATTGCGCCCTGACGGTTTCATCGGCCGTGACCCTCAGGTCCCGGCGAAGGGGCTCACTCTGTCCGTCACTCCAGCCGGCAAAGCGGTAGCCGGCAGCCGGAACGGCAGTCACCGCGCGGCCGTCACCACCATGGCTGACCCGTTGTGGGCTGTCCCCGTCGATCCGCCCCCCGGCGGCGGCCGCATAGGTCAGGGTATAGGACCGGGGAGCGAAGCGGGCCGACACCCTCAGATCGGCGTTCACCTTCCGCTCGGTGCGGACGGCCTCGGCCACCCCGTCACTCCAGGCGACGAAGGCATAACCTTCCGCCGCTTGCGCCCTGACGCCGGTGCCGTCCTCGCCCCGCTTTACCCGCTGCCGGCTCTCTCCGACAATCGTGCCACCGGCGTCCGC
>JARRKW010000439.1:0-2342 GCA_037387645.1 Desulfuromonadaceae bacterium | reverse complement strand
GGCCTGTTACGATCTGGAGCCGGCCTTCGAGCGTCTGGCCGACGCCGTGCGGCAGAGCCTCGATATCCCGGCCATCTACCGACTCATGGGGCTGCCATGACCCTCGAATGCCAAATTCTGGCCGCCTTCGGTCTCGATCTGCTCTGGGGCGACCCGCGCTGGCTGCCCCACCCGGTCAAGGGCATGGGGTTTCTGGCCCTGACCCTGGAAAAACCCTTGCGGAAGCATATCGCCGACCCACGGCTGGCCGGTATCGCCACCACCCTGACGGTCGTCGCCGCTACGGCGACAACGGCCGGCCTGTTACTCACGGCAGCTTACCGTCTGCACCCCTGGACCGGAGATGCCCTGAGTATCCTGTTGCTGTCAACCTGTCTTGCGGGACACGATCTGGCGGCGCATGCGGAGCGGGTCGGCAAGGCCCTGCAACAGAACAACCTCGCCGCCGCCCGCGCCCAAGTCGCCCTAATGGTCGGCCGCGACACGGCGCCCCTGGACCGGGCCGGGGTAGTACGAGCAACGGTGGAAAGCGTGGCGGAAAATACCGTGGACGGCGTCACCGCCCCCCTGTTCTGGGCAGTGATTCTCGGCCCAGTCGGGGCTCTGGCCTACAAAGCCGCCAGCACCCTGGACTCGACCTTCGGCTACAAGAACGAGCGTTATCTGCGCTTCGGCTGGGCCTCCGCCCGCCTTGACGATGTTCTCAACTATCTGCCGGCCCGCCTGACCCTGCCGCTGACCGTGGTTACCGCCGCCCTGCTCGGTCTGCACCCCGCAGGCACCTGGCGCATCGCCCGGCGGGATGGGCCCAAACACGCCAGCCCCAACTCCGGCTGGAGCGAAGCCGCCACCGCCGGCGCCCTCGGAATCCAACTGGGCGGGCCGGTCTACCGGCAGGGGAAAATCAGCGACATGCCCCTGTTCGGCGACAGGGGAGAACCCCTGACTCCAGCACATATTAAAAAAGCGGTGCGACTGATGCTGCTCACCGCGCTGCTGGCGGCCATAACATTTCCGGCAGTCAGGTTCGGTTGGAGCCGGCTGACGGGGGGATGAGCGTGCCGCGGACTCAGGACGCGGCTGCACGGTGGGAACCCGCCGCAGACGGGCAAGGAGCGGGGACGCAACCCCGCAGTGTTGATTTCCAAAAAGGATACCCAATGACCGACAAACCACGCATCCTCATCTTCACCGGCGACGGCAAGGGCAAAACCACCGCCGCCATGGGCATGGTGCTCAGAGCCAGCAGTCATGGCCTGCGGGTAAAGGTCGTGCAGTTCCTCAAATCCGACACCGGCAGCGGCGAAATAGCAGCCCTGCAAAGTCTGCCCGGTGTGGACTTCGTGAGGCGCGGCCTCGGCTTCGTGCCGAAACGCCGGAACGACCCCCAAGTGGCCGAACACCGGCGAATCGCCGAAGAGGGACTGGACCTGGCCCGGGAGGCAATCCTTTCGGGCGACTACGATTTAGTGGTCCTGGACGAGATCTGCGGCGCCATAGCCACCGGTCTGCTGGAAGAAGCCGCTGTCATCGCCCTGCTGAACCAGGCGCCGGCGGAACTCCGCCTGGTTCTGACCGGTCGCCATGCGACCTCCGCCCTGATGGAACTGGCCGATACCGTCACCGAAATGCGCTGCATCAAGCACGCCCTGCAACAGGGCATAACGGCCCAGAAAGGCGTGGAATTCTGACTATGAGTTGCCCGAGACTGATCATCGCCGGCAGCTCCAGCGGGGTCGGCAAAACCTCCCTGAGTCTGGGGCTGACGGCCGCCCTGTGCCGGCAGGGCCGGAAGGTCCAGACCTTCAAGGTCGGTCCCGATTTCCTCGATCCCACCTGGCTGTCTTTGGCCAGCGGGCGCCCCTGCCTTAATCTGGACGGCTGGATGTGCGGCGAACGCTATGTCCGGGAGCAGTTTGCAAAAGCCACCCGTGATGCGGATATCGCCATCATTGAAGGGGTCATGGGACTGTTTGACGGCGCCGATCCAGGCCATGACCAGGGCAGCACCGCCGAGATCGCCCGCTGGCTCGACGCGCCGGTGCTGTTGGTGGTCAACGCCCATGGCATGGGCCGGAGCCTGGCCGCCCTGGTCAAGGGCTACGCCGAATTCGAGCCCGATCTGCGGCTGGCCGGAGTCATCGCCAACCGTTGCGGCTCGGCCCGCCACGCCGGCGGGCTCGCGGAAGCCCTGGCCACGGCCGGAATGCCGCCGCTGATCGGCGCCGTCCTGCGGGATTCCCTGCCGCCGTTGCCCAGTCGTCACCTCGGACTGGTCACGGCCGACCCGCAGCGACTGTCCGCCGCGGCCCTGACCACACTGGCCGATGCCGTGGAAAAAC
>JARRKW010000438.1:0-2343 GCA_037387645.1 Desulfuromonadaceae bacterium | reverse complement strand
TGCCGAATAGGCTTATCAAGTCCATCAGTACAATCCCATGCTTGTTTTTTCCGGGCGTGAATTTTCCTATTAAGTCGGCGTCTTGTCAATGCCTAAGCGGCCGAGCCGGACAACAGTGTGGCCGGCTCGGCCGCTGGTGAGCATAAGGTACGGAAATATCTGAACTGACAGTGGGCGGATGGTGTGCAGGGTTCGATGCAAAAAGTGGCTTGATTTGCATTGTTTTAATCATAATTTAATCATGATTGATGGGAGCCCGTTTGGGCTGTTTAATCCGGCCGCCAAAAGGCTTGCTTTATCCTTTGTGATCTGCTACAAGATCCTCTTCACTAGCAGCAGTTTAACAAAGGAGAGAGAGATATATGGGGTTGATGGAAGGAAAGCGCGGCATCATCTTTGGCGTCGCTAACGATATGAGTATTGCCTGGGGGATCGCTCAGCAGCTTAAGGCCCAGGGCGCAACCCTGGCTTTCACTTATTTGAACAGTGCGCTGGAAAAACGGGTTCGTCCCCTGGCCGAAAGTCTTGACGCCGAGCTGATTCTGCCCTGTGACGTGACCAAGGATGACGAAATCGAAGCGGTATTCAAGACCGTGGGGGAAGCCTGGGGCAAGCTTGATTTTGTCGTGCATGCCGTTGCTTTCGCCAACCGGGATGATCTCAAGGAAGGCTTCAGCCAGACCAGCCGGGACGGTTTTCATCTGGCCCTGGATATCAGCGCCTATTCCCTGGTCGCCATTACGCGTTTTGCCGTGCCCCTGATGACCCAGGGCGGCAGTATTCTCACCATGACCTATCTCGGTTCGGTGCGGACCATCCCCAATTACAATGTCATGGGGGTAGCCAAGGCTGCTCTCGAAGCGTCGGTGCGCTATCTGGCCGTGGAGCTGGGGGAACAGGGCATCCGTGTCAACGCCGTTTCGGCCGGCCCAATCAAGACTTTGGCTGCCTCCGGCATCGCCAATTTCAAGCAGAAGCTTAAGCTGATGGATTCCCGTGCGCCGCTTCGACGCTGTGTGACCCAGGACGAAGTCGGCAAATCCAGCGTGTATCTGCTGTCCGATCTGGCCAGCGGTGTAACAGGTGAGATTCATTATGTTGATTCCGGTTTTAACGTCACCGGCGCATAGCGGTTCATTGTTATTCATTCAGTTCAAGGGGCCTTCGAGGCCCCTTTTTCGTGATTCTGTTCAGTCAGTTGAGAGCAGTGATTAGAGGCCAGCGGTGATCCAAGGCAATCTTTCAGGACTCAAGGCGAGCCAGATTCAGGCCCTCGAACGGATTTACCGGCGACGGATTCCCGTCGACGAGGTGATCACGACGGAACTGGCGCGCTACCTGACTGAGCGTTCCTTCGACCTGAAGCGGCAGATCGGTATTATCGTTGACCGTCAGGGGACCATCCGGCATGTCATTGTCGGCGATGACCGTGAAATTGTCATTCCCGATCTGTCCGATGTCGGTTGCGGGCGTAGCGGCCTGCGCGGTTTGCGTTGTATTCACACCCATCTCAAGGGAGAACCGCTTTCCCAGGACGACCTTACCGACCTGGCCCTGTTGCGGCTCGATCTGATGGTGGCCATCGCCGTTGCCGTGGACGGCATGCCCGGTCGGGTCGACTATGCCCATGTCCTGCCGCCCGGCGCTGCCGGACGCAGCGTCGAACTTCTTTCCGTTCCCTCGGTTCATGATTTTCAACTGGATGCGGATGCCTTTGTCCGGGCTCTGGACGAAGAGCTGGAACGCAAGATGGCGGAGACCATTGACCTCTCCGACTCCCGCGAAAAGGCCATTCTCATCTCTGTCAGTCAGTCTCCCCGCCGGGAAACCGAGGATTCCCTCGACGAACTGGTCGAACTGGCACGGACCGCCGATGTGGTGGTGCTGGATCGGGTTATTCAGCGGCCCCGGCAGTTGAATCCCAAATACCTGATGGGGGAGGGCAAGGTCAAGGAGGTGGTCATCCGGGCCCTGCAGCAGGGGGCGACCATGCTGATTTTCGATCAGGATCTGACGCCGGTGCAGGTGCGATCCATCTCCGCCATTACCGAGATCAAGGTCATCGACCGCAGTCAGTTGATTCTCGATATTTTTGCCCGCCGCGCCCATACCCTGGACGGCAAGGTGCAGGTCGAACTGGCCCAGCTCAAATACATCATGCCGCGTCTGACCGGTCGTGGCACCGCCATGTCCCGGCTCATGGGCGGGATCGGCGGCCGTGGTCCGGGGGAAACCAAGCTGGAAACGGATCGCCGGCGTATTCGTGACCGCATCACCCGGCTGGAAAAGCAGCTGGCGGTCATGGCCCGGGGGCGTCTGCAACGTCGCCAGAAGCGGATTCGG
>JARRKW010000437.1:0-2353 GCA_037387645.1 Desulfuromonadaceae bacterium | reverse complement strand
TCCGGACTCAACTGCTTGGGCTGGAACACCACCTTGTCGGCGCTGTAGTCGAGCCAGTTGTTGCTGAGAATCCGACCCTCCCGCTCCAGCTGGACGCGGCAGGGGGAATGGGGGAAGGGGGTCAGCACGGTGAATTCGGCCACGTCCAGCTCGATTTCCAGCAGAAAATCGACCAGGCGCTTGATGTCGTCCTCGCTCTGGTCGTCGGTGCCGAGCAGAATCGTCCCTTCCACCCCGATGCCGTGATCCTTGAGGCGCTTGACCCGGTTGCGGATATGCTCGGAAGTGTCGAAAATGGCCTGATAGACGTACCAGGCCCCAGCGGCGGCAGCGCGTTTGAGCACCTCGTCATCGTCCAGCAACGGATGGGAAACCCACTTCTTCTGCAGCGGCGCCATGGCGGTAAAGAGCTCCAGCAGCCATTCCCGGTCCTGGGCCAGGGAATTGTCGACAATGAACAGCCGGTTGTTGCGGATCGCCGCCATTTCCTCGATGACCCGGTCGATGGGCCGGGGACGGAAGCGGCGGCCGCCGAGATAGCCGGTGCAGCAGGGATAGCAGTTGAACTTGCAGCCGCGCGAGGCGTGCACCAGATCGAGCATCTGCACGCCGCGGTAATTGTAAAGCTCGCGCTGGAGGATGTCCCGGCGGGCGGGACCGATCAGCTCGGCAGCGACCGGGGTATTGAGGTAATCGTAAACCGGTCGCAACTGTCCCCGACGGAAATCCTCCAGCACCACCTCGAACCGTCCTTCGGCCTCGCCGAGGAAAACGGCATCGGCATGCCGGCCCACCTCCTCGGCATGCAGCATCACGGCAATGCCGCCGAAAATGACCGTCTTGCCCTGCCGCCGAAAACGGTCGGCAATCTCGAAGGCCCGCGGCAACTGGCAACTGAGCATGACCGACAGCCCCACCAGATCGGTCGGGGCGCTGAAATCCACCGACATCAGGTTCTCGTCGATAAAATCAATCGCCACTTCGGACGGCACCGCCGCGGCAAAAACCACCGGCCCGTGCGGCGGCAGATGAAATTCGGTCTGCCGTTCCAATTTCGGCCAGCGCGGGTAAATCAAGGTCATTTTCATGCGTTCATGCTTTCCATCGTGCAAACGGATCGCCCGGCGGGGCGAGTTCCGACAGCTTTATGGTTTCGATCCTCTATCAGCCAGGCAGCGCCGCACCAGCTCCCCCACATCCGCCACCGGCGAACCGGCAAAAACCAGTTCCCCGCCGGCGGCCCGCACCAGCTCTCCATAAGCCGGCAGTTCCGGTCGCAATTCGCGCTCCAGCACCAGAAAGACCGCCCCCGGCAGCAGCGCCCCGGCCACGGCAGCCACTCCCGGCGGCGGATTCAGATCGCAGACACCGGCCACCAGGCAGCCTTCCTCTTCCCAGTTCAGGCATTCCAGCGCCAGCGCCAACGGCTCCAGGCCGGAGCTATGGCACGAACTCACCACCTGCGTACTGCCGGTCAGACCGAAACGGATGGCCGCCTCGCCGAGAAAGGTATTGGGCAGGGTGTAGGCGAAGAGCTGCGGACTGGCCAGCGCTCCTCCCTCGGGAATCACGGTATCGAAATAGGCGCCGTCGGTGGCAAGGCAGCCGTAAGTGGTCGCGGCGATGAGACCGATGGACCGCTGCCGGTCCCACTCCTCCAGCCCGGCGTCGCGCAGGGCGAAGGCGATGCCGGCCAAGCCGAGACGGGAGAAAGGATCCATGCGACCGAAACGCCGGTCGGGCTGGGAAAAGACATCGGCCCGGGCCAGGACCGGCAGTTCCCCGCCGCTCAAAGCAAAGGCATCGCCCCGGCGCCCCTGGCCGCAGCCGTCGACGGTAACCCAGCCGATACCGCTGATCCAACCCTTCAGCATCCTTCCCTCCCGAGAATCAGGGCGGCGTTGACCCCGCCGAAACCGGAATTGGTCGACAGCAGACAGCCACCGGAAAACGCCTGCGCCGTCCCGGCGACCTGGCCACAACCCGCCGGCTCGGGGTCCAGCAGTCCCACCGTCGGCGGCAGCACCCCCTCCCTCAGGGCCTGCAGCCCGAGGACCGCCTCAATGGCTCCGGCCGCCCCCAGGGTGTGGCCGATGGCGCCCTTGATGGAATTGACGGGCAGCCGCCGATCCGGAAACAGCCGCTGGAAAGCGGTCAGTTCCATGGCATCGTTATACGGCGTGCCGGTGCCGTGGGCGCTGACGGCGGCAATGGCCGCCGCCGCCAGACCGGCCCGATCCAACGCCTTTGCGACGGCGGCGACCAGGCCGCAACCGTCGCGGGCCGGAGCGGTGATATGGTTGGCGTAGTTGGCGCTCCCCCAACCCAGCACCCGGCCCATAACCGGGCGGCC
>JARRKW010000436.1:916-3271 GCA_037387645.1 Desulfuromonadaceae bacterium | reverse complement strand
GGCTGTTGCGCCTCGGTCCGTCCAATAAGATCTGGTATAACCTCAGCCTGTTTATTGCCGGGGTTATTCTTACCCCCATAATCCCTACCGCCAACGGGCGGGTCGCCATCGTGGCCCCTTTCTTTAACGACCTGGCGGGGACCCTCGGCCGGGACTCCTGCCTCCAGGAAAAACGGCGGCTGGCCGTCAGTGTCCTGTCCGGGGTCAGTTTGCTTTCGCCCATCTTCATGAGCGCGAAATCCATCAATTTCGTGATTTTCGGTTTTCTCCCGCTGCAGGAGCAGGACCAGTTTCAATGGGTACAGTGGTTTTACGCCGCTTCGGTTTGCGGCCTGGTGCTGACCCTGTTCTATTCGGTGCTGGTCTGGTTGCTGTTTCGCAACCCCAGTTGGCCGACCATGTCGCGCGTTTTGATCACCGACCAACTGCGTATTCTCGGCCGCATGAAAAATGCCGAATGGGCGGCGCTGCTCGGTCTGCTGCTGATGCTGGTCGCGGTGCTGACGGTGCCGCTGCACGGGGTCGAGGTGCCCTGGATCACCTTTGGCATCATGTATGTGCTGCTCATGTTCGGTTTTCTCGGTCCGCGCGAGTTTCGCAGGAGTATCGACTGGAGCTTTTTGGTCTATCTCGGCGCCCTCATCAGCCTGGTCAGCACCATTCGTCACCTGGGAGCCGATGCCTGGTTTGCCGACCAGTTCAGCTGGCTGACCGAATACATGCGGTCGGATTTCCGATCGTTTATTCTGTTGTTGGCCGGCGCCATTTTTCTGGTGCGATTGGCCTTGCCGATCAACGCCACGGTGGTCATTTTCGCCACCTTTCTGATGCCGTCGGCGGTGGCCATCGGTGTCAATCCCTGGTTGGTCGGTTTTTTGATTCTGCTGTTGAGCGAAAGTTTTATCTGGCCCTTTCAGGCCTCCTATTACCTGCAGTTCGCCTCCCTCACCGAATCCTCTTTATCCGTTGAGAGTTCGCGGCTGGCCTGTTTTCACGCCCTGTTGCTGCTGGCCAAGCTGGCGGCGATCTACCTCAGCTTTCCCTTCTGGCGTTATCTGGGGATTTTGTAATGAAACGGATTCTGATACGATTGGCCATGGTCACCTTCTTTCTCTGCTGTGCCGGGACCGTGTTCTGGGTCAGTTGGCAACGCCCTTCGATCCTGGTGCTGCACAGCTACGATGGTGATTATGCCTGGACCCGGGAAGTCGATATGGGGTTGTCGCGGATTCTCGACGCGCAGAACTGGGCCAGGGTCGGCACCTACTATATGAAGACCAAAATCTCCAAGGATCCCGATTATCTGCGGCGCGCCGGATTGGCGGCGCGGCGGGCCATCGATACGGCGGCGCCGGATGTGCTGATTGCCGTCGATGACGCGGCCCAGGAGCTGGCCGCCAAATATTACGTCAACCATTCCGATATGCAGATCGTTTTTGCCGGGGTCAATGGTGGCACCGAAGCCTATGGCTATCCCGGCGCCGCCAATGTGACCGGTATTCTGGAGCGCAAACCCGTGGCCGCGATCATCGAATGTCTGCGCTTTCTGGAGCCCGACCGGAGCGGGCGGGTGCGGGTCATGCTGTTGTGCGACCGGTCCTATTCGGCCACCAGTGATGCTGACTATTTGCTGAGCAGCGACTGGGGCGATATCGATTTTCGCGGCGCCCGACGGGTCGACAGCCTGCCGGAATGGCAACAGGCCGTTGCCGAACTGGCCGGGACCATCGACTACCTGCTGGTGGGCGGTTACCGGCAGTTGAGCGATCCGGATCGGGGCGGCGGACTGGCGCCGGCGGCCGAGGTGATGAGCTGGACCGAGAACCATGCCGCCATGCCGGTGATCGGCATCAATGTTTTCAATGTCGAAGACGGCGCCATGCTGGCGGTCGGGGTTTCTCCCTTTGAACAGGGGGAGGTGGCCGCCGAAATGGCCCTTAAGCTGGTTCAGAGCGGCCAGCCTGCGGTCGAACTGCCGGTGCGCACCTCGCAGCAGTATGTCATTGCCATGCGGCGCTCCGTACTGCAGCGCCGGCAGATTGAAGTTCCCCGCATCGTCGAAGCCTTTGCCCGCGCCACCAACAACTATTACCCTTAACCGGAACGATTTTGATCGTTCCACGGCAGGTCGGATATGTCTAAAATCATAGCGAATATCTACAGTGCTGGAATGTTGCTGCTGTTCATGCTGGTGCTTTCAGGCATATGTCTGGCCGAGGAGGACGTTGCCAGAATGCCGGTGGCGGTGGTTGAATTCGATGTCATGGGTGATCTGGGCATACCGGATGCCGGTGCCATTATCGCCGAATGGATGGTCAGCGCCCTCGGGCGCACCCAGGCGTTCGACCTCAAGGA
>JARRKW010000436.1:0-904 GCA_037387645.1 Desulfuromonadaceae bacterium | reverse complement strand
GTGCTGCTGAAAAAGGTGCTGGAGGAACAGGAGCTGGCGGCCAGTGGTCTGCTCGACGATCAGGCCGCCGCGGAAATCGGCAAACTGTACGGGGTTGCCGGCGTGGTTACCGGCAGCGTCTTGCGCTGGGGCGACACCCTGTCCGTGACCGCCCGTCTCATTGATGCCACCACCGGTACCATCCTGCGCACCACCGACCTGAAGGTGGATAGTCTTGAGCAGATTCCCGGGCGCATGGACGAGTTGGCCGGCACTCTGGTCGATGAGAGCCGGGTCGCGGAGGAAGCGGCGCCGGGGGCGGAACCCCGCCCCGTTCCGTTGGAGGTTGTCAGGGAGGTCGCCGTTAGCACCGGCGAACTGCCGAAGCAACCGGCCGCGGGGCAGGTCTGGCGGGATGCAAAGAGCGGCCTCGAATTCGTCTGGGTTCCCGGCGGCTGTTTCAGCATGGGCCAATCGGATCAGGAAAAGCAGCGGATCATTCGGGAGGAAGGGGAAGTCCTGTACCGGAAATACTATGCCGATGAAGCCCCGACCCACAAGGTCTGCGTGGACGGTTTCTGGATGGGACGCTACGAGGTGACCAACGCCCAATTCAGGGCTTACCAGCCGCGGCACGACAGCGGCAGCTACAAGGGCCTTTCTCTCAACGGCGAGAAGCTGCCGGTGGTTCAGGTAAGCTGGGAGCAGGCCCGGGGGTTTGCCGACTGGCTGACCGAGCAGAGTGGAGGCCAGTACCGGTTCCGGCTGCCCACGGAAGCGGAATGGGAGTATGCCTGTCGTGCCGGAACTTCCTGGGAACGTTTCTGGGGCAATGAATCGGATTCGGCCTGCAAATTCGCCAACGTTTACGACCGGGTGGCGAGGAGGGAAGATCCTTGCCCCTGGCAACACCATGATTGCGACG
>JARRKW010000435.1:3422-4804 GCA_037387645.1 Desulfuromonadaceae bacterium | reverse complement strand
TCTTGACTTTCCCATGGCTCTTATCTACCATCAAAAACTTATTTTTATTTCCCTGGAAGGAAGACGAGTCCTTGCCTGAGCGTTCCATTGGAGTATTTGATTCGGGAGTCGGCGGTTTGACCGTGCTCAAGGAGCTGTTGTGCCAGCTCCCGGGAGAAGAGCTGATTTATCTCGGCGATACCGCCCGTGTTCCCTATGGCACCAAAAGTCCTCATACGGTCTTGCGTTATGCCCTGGAGGCGGCGGCCTTTTTGGTGAAACAACGGGTCAAGATGCTGGTGGTGGCCTGCAATACGGCTTCTTCGGTTGCCCTCGCGGCGCTGGAAGAGCGTTTCAGTTTGCCGGTTGTGGGCGTGATCGAGCCGGGCGCGCGGCGGGCGGTGGCAGTAACCCGTAATCGGCGCATCGGGGTCATCGGCACCGAGGGCACCATTGCCAGCGGAGCTTACAGTCGGGCCATTCAGGCCCTGGACCCCGGGATGCAGGTCTATTCCGCCTCCTGTCCCCTGTTTGTTCCCCTGGCTGAGGAAGGCTGGGCCGAGCATCCGGTGGCCCGACTTGCCGCAGAGGAGTATCTGGCGCCCCTGTTGGCCAATGACATCGATACCCTGGTGCTGGGCTGCACCCATTATCCTTTGCTGAAAACGACCCTGCGTCAGGTGCTGGGACCGGGTGTCGCCCTGGTCGACTCGGCCGAGGAAACCTCCCGTTCCGTTGCGGCCATGTTGCAGGGAAATCGTCTGCCGCGGCAGAGCGTGCCGGGAACCCCCCGGTTTTTCGTGACCGATATCCCGACCCGGTTTGTTCGGGTGGGCGGTGCTTTTCTCGGTCATTCCCTGGAGGGAGTGACTCAGGTGACCCTGGATTAAACGGCGACAGGCCAGGGAACATCTCATTTGGCAGGAGCTTTATCGATGCAAGATACGAGACGAAAGCGCATTGTTTTATGGGTGGTTCTGCTTGTTCTGTTGATTGCTGCCGTTCTGCTGCTGCGAAATTTCCTGCCGTTGCCCGCTCCCGCGCCGGTGCCGCCCAAGGAAGCGGAAACGGTGCAGCAGTTGCGGGAAGTCATGCTCTACTTTGCCACCCCGGACGGCATGGGGTTGGAATCCCAGATGAGCGAAGTTGAGGGCTGTTCGGATGAGGAGCATTGCCTGCTCGCCACCATTCAAGCCCTGATCGATGGTCCGACCGGGAGTCTGGTCGCGGTTCTTCCGGCCCAGACCCGGGTGCAACAGGTTGAGGTGGACAAGGGGGTTGCCTCCATCAGTTTCAGTAAGGAATTGGTTGCCGGTCATCCGGGTGGCAGCATGACCGAGTTGTTGACGGTACATGCCCTGGCCAACACCCTGGCGGTTAATTTTCCGTATATCCGCAAGGTG
>JARRKW010000435.1:2418-3380 GCA_037387645.1 Desulfuromonadaceae bacterium | reverse complement strand
CCTTGAGCAAGACGGGCGAGACTCGCCCGGAAGGAGAATGATGGCAAATTTTCTTGAAGCCTTAAGCGAGCGGGTCCTGGTGCTGGACGGCGCCATGGGCACCCTGCTGCAGGAGCGTGGGTTGCAGCCGGGCGGCTCGCCCGAGGGAATGAATCTGACGGCCGCTGCCGTGGTCGAGGGGGTGCATCGCGAATATGCCGAAGCCGGCGCCGACATCCTGGTCAGCAACACCTTTGGTGGCAGCCGGGTCAAGCTCGCCCATTACGGGTTGGAGCAACAGGTCGCGCAAATCAACCGGGCCGGCGTCGAAATCGCCCGGCGGGCGGCAGGCAAGGATGGTTTTGTCGCCGCTTCCATTGGTCCGACCGGTCGTTTTCTGCTACCCGTGGGGGATGCCGGTTTCGACGAAATGGTGGAAATTTTTGCGGAACAGGTTGCGGCTTTTGTCGAGGCCGGCGCCGATCTGATCAGCCTGGAAACCTTTCTCGATATCCGCGAGCTGCGCGCCGCAGTCATTGCCTGCCGGGAATGTTCCTCCCTGCCGGTCATCGCCCAGATGACCTTTGATAACGAGGGCCGCAGCGTGCTCGGCTCTTCTCCCGAGGCGGTGGGGGTAACCCTCGATGCCCTGGGAGTGGATGTGATCGGCTCCAATTGCGGCCTCGGCATCGACGGTATTTACGGCATTCTGGAAAAGATGCGGTCCGTGACCTCCAGGCCCCTCATTGCCCAGGCCAATGCCGGTCTGCCCCAGCTGCGGGACGGCGTCACGGTGTTTCCGGGGACGCCGGAGGAAATGACCGCCTATCATGAACGCATGATTCGGCTCGGGGTGCGGGTGATCGGCGGCTGTTGCGGCACCACCCCGGCCCATATCCGGGCCATGGCCGAGGCTTTGCGCGGCCGGGAGCTGTCCTGGACGCCACCGCCGCGGCGCTGTTTCCTGTCCAGCCGTACTTCGG
>JARRKW010000435.1:0-2358 GCA_037387645.1 Desulfuromonadaceae bacterium | reverse complement strand
CGGCGAGCGCATCAACCCGACGGGGAAAAAGGGTTACACGGCCGAGTTGCGCGAAGGCAAAACGGCTTACAGCCGCCGTGAGGCACAGGAGCAGGCTGCGGCCGGAGCCAGTCTGCTCGATATCAACTGCGGGGCGCCGGGGGTCGATGAACCGGCCGCTCTCGAGCGCGGCGTTTACGCCGTTTCGGGGGTCACCGGTGTGCCCCTGGTGCTCGATTCCTCCGACCCGGCCGCTCTGGAAGTCGGCCTCAAGGCGGCCGACGGCAAGGTGCTGATCAATTCGGTTTCCGGAGAGGAAAAAAGTCTGCGGGCGATTCTGCCCCTGGCGCGCAAATACGGTGCCGCGGTGATCGGTCTGGCATTGGACGAGGGGGGGATCCCCGAGACCGCCGAGGGGCGGCTACGCATCGCCGAAAAGATACTGGCGGCCGCTTTGGCTGCGGGACTGCCCCGGGAAGATGTGGTGATCGATTGTCTCACCCTGACCGTTTCCGCCGAGCAGAAGCGGGCCATGGAAACGATCCGTTCGCTGCGCGCGGTGCGCGATCAGCTGGGGCTGGCCACGGTCTTGGGGGTGAGCAACATCTCCTTCGGGCTGCCGCAACGCCCGCTGCTGTCGTCCACCTTTTTTGCCATGGCCCTGGAGGCCGGTCTCGCCGCCGCCATCATCAATCCCAAGGAGGAGCGCATGATGGAGGTTTTCCGGGCCGCCATGGTGCTGCTGGGACAGGATGAACGGGCGGAAGAATATATCGCCGTCTATGGCGGGGCTTCGACCGTCCCCGCCGTGCCCCGCAGTGCCGGGGAGGAAACGGCTATCCGTGAATTGCTGGGATTGGCCATTATCGAAGGGGACAGGGATGGCGTGGTTCCTCTGGTGGAGCGGGCCCTGCGGGAGGGGCTTTCTTCGCTGCAGGTGAGCAATGAGGGGCTGCTGCCGGGGCTCGAGGAAGTGGGGCGACGGTTTGGGCGCAACCAGATCTTCCTGCCTCAGGTCATGCTTTCCGCCGAAACCATGCAGGCCGCCTTTACCCGGCTCAAGCAGGAACTGCAGGGGGAAACGGCGCAGAGCCTGGGCAAGATTCTGATGGCCACGGTTGAGGGGGACATCCACGACATCGGCAAGAACATTGTCTGCACGCTGTTGGAGAACCACGGCTTCGAGGTTATCGATTTGGGTAAAAATGTGCCGGCGCAGAAAATTCTGGAGCAGGCCCGGGCTCATCAGGTCGATGCCGTCGGCCTGTCCGCCCTGATGACGACGACCATTCAACAGATGGAGGTGGTCATCGGCCGGTTGCGGGAGGCCGGGGTCAAGGTGTTTACCCTGGTGGGAGGCGCCGTGGTTACCCAGGAGTATGCCGACAGTATCGGTGCCGATCTCTATGCCGCCGATGCCCTGGAAGCGGTGGAAAAAATCAAAAAACTGCTGGTCCGTTAAGCCGAGTCGTCTAACCGGGCGGTTGCCGGGATTGCAGTTGCTTCGCTGGTTCAAGTTGTGTCTGATTCCTGGTAGTTACGAGGCGTTCGGTGCGTTTCTGCCGCGTCTTGGTTGAGCCGGGCCGGAGGGTGCATGGTGCATTCGCTGGGAGGACTCAGACGAAGATCTGGCCAAATCGCGGAAACGCTTGCGCCATTTCGCGGAATATGTTAACTATGAACCGCGATTTCACCGATTTGCGAGAGGTGGTATGGTTGTCGGGTTTAATCATAATTTTTGCTACAAGGGGGAAGTCTACCATGTGCAAACCGAGGACGGTGGCGTAAAAAGTGCGCAGATCGTCACGCTTTTGTACTGTGGGGGGACGATTCTCGCGGCCAAAAAATCCTCCTATGCGCATCTGGGCCAGCAGGATAATCTGGCCGCTCTCGTCGAAAACCTGATGAAAGAGCAGCACCGGGAAATGCTCCGGCAGCTCAAGAACGGTGAATTCGACCCCATCATTGAAAAATATGCCCGCCCTAAGGACGGCGACGATATACCGTCTGTCCCCAGTGAACAGACGTTGGTGGCCCAAGCCCCCGACCTGTTTCTTGAGGAAAGGCCGCCGGCTAAGCCTCTGCCTATCGATGCCGAACTGGATAAAATAATCCTCTCCTACCTGCTCGGGGATGATTATTAGTCGTTCCGGCCGTTTTCCGAACCTGGCCGGCGGTTTTGCCGAGCGCTCGCTTGTTGCCGGTTCCAGGTTTTGTCTTTTCGCATCTCCGCTGGGGATGACTCAAAAGGGAGTTGAATACACAGATGTTGCAGGAAGAAACCGTTCAAAGCCTCAGGCAGACCGCCTGTCAATTGCGGGTTGATATTCTCAAGATGCTCAACACCGCCAAGTCCGGTCATACCGGCGGAAGCCTTTC
>JARRKW010000434.1:0-2365 GCA_037387645.1 Desulfuromonadaceae bacterium | reverse complement strand
CAGATGGACGCGAATCTGGCCCGCCTCACCACCCACGCAGCCATCCGCCATGCCTACATCTTCGACCGGGATTTCACGCCCAGAGCGCACCATGTCAATTACCCGGAAAATGCCGCGGCCCCTCCCTTCCCCGTTTGCGCCGAACTGGCCAACAAGAAGGAGGCGCTGACCGAGTCGTTCTGTCTCACCCCGAATCATTTGGCCTACTTTCTGCCGATCCTTGACAACGGCAACAGGATCGGCATGGTTTTCCTGCAGGCCGACCTCGATGCCCTCTACCAGCGGCTGGCACGCTTCGCTCTCGGCGCCCTGCTGGTGGTCGGCCTGATTATTCTGCTGACCTATCTGCTGTCCTCCCATCTGCAACAGATCATCACCACCCCGATTCTCAACCTGTACCAGGACATGAACCGGGTGGTCGCCAGCGGTCTCTATTCCCTGCGCGCCGAGAAATCGGCCAACGATGAGGTGGGCACCCTGGTCGACCGATTCAACGCGATCCTCACCCAGATTGAACATCGCGACCGGCTGCTGCAGCAGCATCAGGAGGATCTGGAGCTGCAGGTTCTGCAACGAACCCAGGAGTTGCGCTCCACCAACATGCATCTGGAGGAAACCGTTACCGAACTGGAGGAAGCCAAAAAGGACGCCGAAGCGGCCCACGCCAGCAAATCGCAATTTTTCGCCAACATGAGTCACGAAATCCGCACGCCCATGATCGGGGTACTGGGCATGTCCGAACTGCTGCTGAGCACCAACCTCAGCGACGCCCAACGCAGTCTGGTGCAAACCGTGCACAATTCCGGCGAAGCCCTGTTACGTCTGCTCAACGACATTCTCGATCTCTCCAAAATGGAAGCTGGAAAAATCTCTCTGGAAGAAGTCGATTTCGATCTGCAGATCGTCGTTGAGGAAGCCGCCAACCTGCTGGCGGAGAAGGCTCTTTCGAAAAACATCGAACTGATTTGTAATTATGTTCCGGGCACGAGTCGGGCTCTGCATGGCGACCCGGGACGTCTGCGCCAAATCCTGCTCAATCTCATGAGCAATGCGGTCAAATTCACCGACAGCGGCGAAGTCCTGGTCAGCGTCTCCGAACTCAATCCCGAAACCAGCCCGGCCCGGATCCAGCTGGAAATTCAGGATACCGGCATCGGCATGTCACCTGCGGCGCTCCAGGCCATTTTTGAATCCTTCGTCCAGGCCGACAACAGCATCACCCGCAGGTTCGGCGGCACCGGTCTCGGTCTGGCCATTGTGCGCCAACTGCTGCATCTCATGCAGGGCAGTGTCGAGGTTGCCAGCGTGCCGGGCGCGGGCACCACTTTCCGGGTGGAACTTCCCCTGAAAAGACAGCCGCTGCCCAACCGGGTCAACGTGGCGCCAATCCGCCGTAACGAACGGATCCTGGTGGTTCATGCCAATGCCACGGCCCGGCGGGTGCTGCAACAACAACTGGACGCTCTCGGTTTCGAGGTTCTGACCGCAACCGACCTCACCGCGGCGGTGACCATCATGCAGGAAATGTATTCGGCGGGAAAACAACCCGTGGATCACTGTCTGCTGGAATCCTCCTCACCGCAGACCGATTGTCCAACCTTCCAGCAGACCCTGGCACCACTGAATCCAAGCTTGCATCCCAAACTTTATCTGCTGATTCAACACAGCGTCCTGCGCGAAGAGGAACAGGATCGTCTCGGCATCCAGGGGACCTTGCTAAAACCGATCCGACCCTCGCAATTGGAAGCGCTGCTGACCCGATACCAGCAGGAAGAGCGACCCGAACTGCTCCTGCCGACTACGTCGGCAAAGGATTTTGAGCGGGGGAGAATTCTGGTGGTGGAGGACAATCCGACCACCCAGGAACTGCTCCAGGCGATTCTGGAAAAACTGGGCTATGAGGTGGAGCTGGCCGACAACGGCGAAGACGCCGTCGAACTGTTCGACGAGCAGGAATTGATCCTGATGGATCTGAGGATGCCGGGCATGGACGGGCTGGAAGCGACCCGCCGGATTCGACAGCTGGGCTATCGCGGCCCCATCATCGCCCTCACCGCTCACGGCGACATGGAGAACGAAACCCAATGTTATGCCGCCGGCATGAATGATTTCGTCCAGAAGCCTTTCCGCAACCAGCAAATTCAAGCCCTGGTCGAACGCTGGATCGATGCCGCGCCCCCTGTCGAAACCGGATCCGCAGCTTCGAAACCGGCAGTAACGGCGGGCCACCAGGTCCTGGTTGTCGAAGACACCCCGGCGACCCAGGATCTGCTGCGGGTTATTCTGGAAGGGATCGGCTGTCAAGTTGAGCTGGTCACCCGTGGAGAAGAAGCCATCAGCAAAAGCCAAGAGGTCAGCTACGATC
>JARRKW010000433.1:0-4443 GCA_037387645.1 Desulfuromonadaceae bacterium | reverse complement strand
TTCGGTTTGCGTACCGACCCGCCCTTGACCACCATCACCTCCACCTTGGCATCATGGCGGCCCCGGGAATAACCGGCCGCCAGGGAGGCGGCAAAGAGGAGATCCTCCTCGGGAATCTCCCGCCCCCCTTCCCGCTTGAGCACCAGATGGCAGCCGGGCAGGTTGTGGGCATGAAACCAAAGATCGTCGTTGGCGGTAAGGTGTTTGCTGACCTGATCGTTGCTATGATTGTTGCGCCCCCAGATGATCTTCAGGCCCGAGGGGCTCTGGGTCCGGCGTAGGCCGGCCTCGGGCGCGGGTGGGGTAAAGCGGCGCTGGGGACGATCCGGTGGCGGCAGGATCTTCCCGGCGATGAGTTCTTGCCGGATCAGCTGCAGCTCGGCCTCGCCTTCGGCTTCCTCCACCGCCAGACTGACCCCGGCCAGCCAATCGAGCTCCTCCCGGGTCTCCTGCCGGCGCCGGGCGATATGTTCCTGGGCCCTTTTCCCCTTGCGGTGCCGCTGGAAACAGGCCTCGGCGTTTTCCTTGGGCGTCTTGGCCGGATCGAGGGGGATGGTTACCCCGGCCGGCGGATCGGCAAACCAGTCCTGCAGGCTGATGCTCTCCATCCCCCTTTTTAACTGATGCAGATGGGCCAGCAGCAGATCGCCCAGCTGCCGTTGGCGCTCGAAATCCCGGCTCCGTGCCGCTTCGGCAGCAATGTTCGTCAGCCGTTTCTCCAGCCGCGCCGTGGCCTTGTGCAGCAGCCGCTGCAGCTCCCCCTTGCCGCCACCGAAGAGGGCGTCGGCGGTGGTCTCGGCATAGAACGCCTGCGCCGCTGCCGACAGATCGGCAAAGGCCTGCGACTCGGAGATCTCCAGATAGGCGGGGACAAAAGGAGACAGCAGCCGACGCTGCTGCCAGTGCAGGATGCAGGGACGGAATTCCCCGGCCAGCCAGGCCGCGCGAAACCGCTCCAGGGCCGCTGTCACGGTGGCACCGGCCGCCAGCTCCGCCGCCAGCTCCGCGGCCAGCAGCGGCGTCATGGGGGTTAACTGCTCCAGCCAGGTGGCTAGGGGCACCTCGCCGGGCGGCAGCGGGACCACGGCAAGCAGGTCCTGTTTTGGCGGGGTCGGCGGTGAGACATAGGGGACCCCCGGCAGGATGGTCCGAGGCCCTTCCTCCTTGCGCACCAGGGCATCCACCACCCTGCCCTCGGCATCGAGGAGGATGAGATTCCCCGGGTTGCCGAACAGCTCAGCCAGCAGGGTCCAGCACCGACCCGGTTCGCCGGCAAACTGCAAGCGGACGATACGTTCTCCGGGCAACCGTTCCAACGCCAGCAACCGTTTCAGGCGCGAGCGCAGCAGCTGACAGAATCGTGGCGGGGCCGCCGGATTGGGCAATCGCCGCTGCAAAAGATGCAGGCGGCAGGCGGCCGGGGCCACCGACAGCAACAGCAGCAGGTTTTCCCGTCCGTTCCAGAGCCGCAGCACCAGCTCACTGGAACCGGGCTGATGCACCTGACTGACTGCCGCCCCCTGCAGCAGGGGCTGCAGCTGCCGCACGATGGCATCGAGATAAAGAATATCCATGGACATAAGGTTCATTCCTGGTAACAACAACAAGGGACGGGACAGGATTCACGACCTGCCGCACAGCGTAAACGACTTTTTACTGGATGCCATAGGCATTTCTGCTATGATTGAGGGCGTCGCAAAAACTCACCAACTGCTGCGTTACTGCCATCGTCTCCCTGCTTCGACGTACGTCAGTACGCCTCATTGGTCGCCAATTGCGCGCCTTGCATTTGGCGCTTTTTGCTTAGCCAGCCAATCATGATGCTTTTTGCGAAAACCTCATGATTGGAAGCCTGAGTTCTACCGGACCCCGGGGGGCCGACCAAATACGCTCCGGTCCTGCAGAATGCGGCCCATTATTCTTGACAGCACAACTAATAAATGCTAGCTATAGCTAACCCTAGTAATTCACTTAACCTTAAGTTCTGATACTTCGAAAAACACGCACATTACAGGAGGATTTCCATGAGCGAAAAAACCGGTTATCGAATCGGCACCAAAGCCCTGCACGCCGGACATGTTCCCGACCCGACCACCAACTCCCGCGCGGTGCCCATCTACCAGACCAGTTCCTACGTGTTCCAATCATCCGAACACGCCGCCAACCTCTTTTCCCTCAAGGAAATGGGCAACATCTACACCCGGCTGATGAACCCCACCACCGACGTGCTGGAAAAACGCCTGGCCGAACTGGCCAAGGCCGGGGACAATATCATCTCCACCAGTTTTCTCTACGGCGGCACCTACAACCTGTTCAGCCATACCCTGGCACGCATGGGCATTACCGTCAAGTTTGTCGATTCCTCCGATCCGGCCAATATCGCCGCCACCATCGACGCCAACACCAAAGCGGTCTATACCGAAACCATCGGCAATCCCAAGAACAATGTGGACGATTTTGAAGCCATTGCCAAAATCGCCCATGACAACGGTCTGCCCTTTATCGTCGACAATACCGTCGCCACCCCGGCCCTGTTCCGCCCCATCGAGCATGGCGCCGATATCGTCTGCTACTCCCTGACCAAATTCATCGGCGGGCACGGCACCAGCATCGGCGGCGCCGTGGTTGACAGCGGCAAGTTCGACTGGGGAAGCGGCCGCTTCCCCGAATTTACCACACCCGATCCCAGCTATCACGGTCTGATTTACCAGGAGGCCCTGGGCGAGCTGGCCTATATCCTGAAAATGCGCCTGACCCTGCTGCGCGACCTGGGGCCCTGCATCTCTCCCTTCAACGCCTTCCGGCATTATCGGCTTCGGCATCAAGGGGGGCGTCAGCGCCGGCGCCAAATTCATCGACAACGTCAAACTGGCCAGCCACCTGGCCAACATCGGCGACGCCAAGACTCTGGTGATCCACCCGGCCTCCACCACCCATCAGCAGCTCTCCGAGGCCCAGCAACGGGCCGCCGGCGTCTCTCCCGAATTCATTCGGGTTTCCGTGGGTATCGAGGATATCGAGGATATCCTGGCCGATCTCGATCAGGCCCTGCAGGCCAGCCAGCAATAAATTGAAACCACCTTCGCTACCAGGCGGGTCCCTTCGGACCCGCCTTTTTATTGCTCCCGGCCCGGCAACATGCTAAACTTCGCGCCCGAATGTAAAATACGCTGAAAGAAACGAACGGCATGGCCTCAAAAATCACCACCACGCAATCCATCAAATTCCGTCTGGAATATGCTCCATTCTGGCTGCTGGCCCAGACCGTCCGCATCCTGCCGCGCACCACGGCCCTGCGGCTGGGAAAACGGCTGGGGTAACTGAGTCGCTTCCTGTTGAAAAAGCGGGTGGCACTGGCGACCGACAACCTGAGACAGGCCTATCCGGAAAAGTCGGCGGCGGAGCTCGACCGGGAGGTCAAGGCCGTCTTCCAGCATCTGGGTCTGGGCGGCGTGGAAATGCTGCGCCTCGACCTCCTTCGGGGGCAGGCCGATCTGGAACGTTATTTCATCATTTCCGGCAAGGAGCACCTGGAGCGGGCCTTTGCCATGAACCGCGGGGTGTTTCTCCTCACCGGTCATATCGGTTTCTGGGAAGCGGGCACATTTCTTTTTCCCACCCTCGGTTTCCCCACCGACTTTGTAACCAAGACCATCCGCAACCCCTACGTCGATCGGTATTTCCGCAAGCTGCGCGAAGCCAGCGGCGGCCACTGCCTGGACAGCAAAAAAGGCGCCCGCCGCATCCTGCGCTCCCTGCAGCAAAACCGTGGAATTGGCGTGCTGCTGGACCAGCACATCACCCGCAAGGAAGCGGTCAAGGTGGAATTTTTCGGCCGCCCCGTCTGGAACACGCCCATCATCGCCCAGATTGCCATGAAGCAGAACATACCGGTCCTGCCGGCCTACTGTTATCGCACCGATGATTTCCGCTATCGGATCATCATTGAACCCATCATCGAGCTGGCCGACGAACCGGACGAAGAAGCGGTCGTTCGCAACACCGCCCGGCTCACCGCCAGCATTGAACAGGCGGTACGCCGCCAGCCCGACCAGTGGTTCTGGGTACATCGCCGCTGGCGGGACTGAGCCATGAGTGCAACACCCCCCTTCCACATCGTTCTGGTGGAACCGGAGATCCCCCCCAACACCGGCAATATCGCCCGTCTCTGCGGCGCCACCGGCAGTATCCTGCACCTGGTGGGAAAACTGGGGTTTTCCATCGACGACCGCCAACTAACACGGGCCGGCCTCGACTATTGGTCCGCCATCGAGGTGCGCCGCTGGGAGTCCCTGGAACAATTGCAGCGGGCTTTTCCCCAGGGGCGCTACTGGTATACCTCGAAAAAAGCGCCCCGCAGCTATGTGGAAGCCGGCTATGCCCCCGGCGACTTTCTGGTCTTCGGCAAGGAAACGGCGGGACTGCCGGAAGAACTACTGGCCA
>JARRKW010000432.1:1459-3827 GCA_037387645.1 Desulfuromonadaceae bacterium | reverse complement strand
CTCCAAAAGATCCTCTTCATTTTCCAGGGACAGCAACGCCCGGGCGTGACCCATGCTGAGCCGACTGAGCAGCACATCTTCCCGTACCTGTTCAGGCAAGCGCAACAACCTCAGGGCATTGGCCACCGTCGATCGGTCCTTGCCGACCCGCTTGGCCATCTCTTCCTGGGAGAAACTGAAGTTCTCCATCAGATTGCGATAGGCTTCCGCCTCCTCGATGGGGTTGAGATCCTCCCGCTGGATATTTTCTATCAGGGCCATCTCCAGGGCCCAGTCTTCGGAGACATCCTGGATCACCACCGGCACTTCCTTCAAGCCGGCCTTCTGGGATGCCCGCCAACGCCGTTCGCCGGCGATGATCTGATAGTGGTCCTCGACCTGGCGCACCACCAGCGGTTGAATGACCCCCTTTTCCCGGATCGAGGCCACCAGTTCCGCCATCTTGTCATCGTTGAAGGTTTTTCTGGGTTGCTGCCCATGGGGGCGCAAGTCTTCGATGGGACAAATAAAATACTTTCGTCCCCCCTCCTGGCTCGCTGAATTCAACAGAGCCCCAATACCTTTGCCTAACGCGGGTCGTTTTGCCATTTCAAGATCCTGCTTCAATAATTTCTTTGGCCAGCTCCAAATAGGCCACTGCTCCACGGGAACTTATATCATAGAGAATAACCGGCACTCCATGACTGGGAGCCTCGGAAAGTCGGACATTGCGGGGAACAATCGAATTAAACACCTGACTGGAAAAATGGGAGCGGATCTCTTCACCGACCTGGTGGGATAGATTATTGCGGCTATCAAACATGGTCAGCAAAATACCCAGGATTTTCAACGAGGGATTGAGCTGTTTCTGAATCAAACGAATGGTCTGCATCAGCTGGCTGAGCCCTTCCATGGCATAAAATTCACACTGAAGGGGAATCAGTACCGAATTGGCCGCGGTCAGGGCATTAACCGTCAACAAACCCAGGGAAGGGGGACAATCAATGATGATGAAATCATATTCGTCCAGGATTTCCTTGAGCACACCTTGCAACTTGCATTCACGGGAAAACGCGCTGACCAACTCGATTTCGGCGCCAATCAGGTTGGTGTTGGCCGGCAGAATATCCAGATGCTTCAGGACGGAACGAACCCGAACCTCGGTGACGGAGGCATCGCCGAGCAAGGCATTATAAATGGTCAATTCCTGGGTGCTCTTGTCGAGGCCAAAACCGCTGCACGCATTGGCCTGCGGATCCATATCCACCAGGAGCGTTCGTTTTTCAGCAGCGGCCAGTGATGCTGCCAAATTCACCGCGGTCGTCGTTTTGCCGACTCCCCCTTTCTGGTTGGCAACAGCAATTATCTGGGCCATATCTTACCTTCTCCTTGGTCCGACGTTGGGTTGGTCAGATTAACACAACCCAGACCTTACTGACTAGAGGAAAACGTGCCGGTCTGTTCCGCCGCTGCAGCTTTCAGTCTTTGCTCAGGACGATCAACAGGCGTTCGGCTTTCGATTTGGGTAATTGCAATGCATTCACTTCCCGGCACTGGAGCCCCCAGTCCTTCAATTCGGTGGCCATCGCCTTTAATTCGTTATGCCCTTCCGGACCCTTCATGGCAATGATCCGTCCCGTCGGCGCTAAACAGGGAAGAGCGGCGGTAACAAAATCCCGCAGGGAGGAAAAGGCCCGGGATATTACCACATCAAATCCTCCGGAAAAATATTCCCAGGCGGGTAGTTCCTCGATGCGCATGGCCAGGGCTATGCACTCGGCCAAGTTGAGCTGTCGCACCACTTGTCGCTGGAAACGGATTTTTTTGGCTACGGCATCGACGGAAACCAGGGACAAGCCCTCCCGGACGATTTTCAGGGGCAATCCCGGAAACCCTCCCCCGGAACCGATGTCGAGTAGCCTTTCCTCCCCGGCGAGCAGGGGCAACGGGGTCAGGGAATCAACCAGATGTTTTTCTATCACCTCTTCCATGGTTCGAATGGCGGTTAGATTGAGGCGATTATTCCAGCGCAGCAATTCCGTGGCAAACCAAATCAGGCGTTCGCATTGGACCTGGGATATATCCAGTCCCAATGCAGCCAGCTGGGCGAACAGCAGTTGTTGCCCCTGGATCTCAGCCACGACGCAGCATTACCGACAAAATAGCTATGGCCGCCGGGGTTACGCCGGGAATGCGGATGGCCTGTCCCAGGGTTCGCGGACGTATCCTTGCCAGCTTTTCCCGCACTTCCGTGGACAACCCCTGGACCTTGGCATAATCGAACTGCTCCGGTATGGCAACATTTTCCGTCTTGCGGAAACGTTCCACCTGGTCCAACTGGCGCTGAATGTACCCCGCATACTTGGTCTCTATTTCCAACTGGTTCAGG
>JARRKW010000432.1:0-1435 GCA_037387645.1 Desulfuromonadaceae bacterium | reverse complement strand
TGGTTCAGGACTACCGGCTCCAACGCGTTCAGCCTCTCATCCAAGAACAACAGGTCGGCAATGACCACATCCGGCCGCCGTAACAATTCCTGCAGGGATGCACCATTTTTCAACATGCCCAGTCCGAGGCGCGCTACGGCGTTCGTGTCATTTCCGGAAATGCGTACCGTCTCCAACGCCTGCCGGCCTTTGGCCATCGCCTCCATTTTCGCGGTGAAATTCTGCCAGCGTTGCTCATCCAACAGGCCCATCTTTCGGGCCAGCGGCATCAGCCGCTGATCGGCATTATCCTCCCGTAACAATAACCGGTATTCGGCCCTGGAGGTAAACATGCGGTACGGTTCCGTCGCCCCCAAATTCACCAAATCATCAATCAGGACCCCCACATAACCCTGATCCCGGCCAACGATCAACGGCTCCTGTTCCTTGACTTTCAGAGCCGCATTCGCCCCGGCCATAAGTCCCTGGGCGCCAGCCTCTTCGTAACCCGAGGTGCCATTAATCTGACCGGCATGAAATAGAAACTCGACGGCCTTGGTTTCCAGGGTGGGATACAGATCTATGGGGTTCACAAAATCGTACTCAATGGCATAACCCGGCCGCATCATTTCCACCCGCTCCAACCCCGGAATGCTGCGCAGATAGGCCAGCTGCACATCCGGTGGCAGGGATGTCGATACTCCATTGGGATAGATTTCGGCACAGTGCAATCCTTCCGGCTCCAGAAACACCTGATGCCGGTCCTTGTCCGGAAACCGCACGACCTTATCTTCAATAGAGGGGCAATACCTCGGGCCAACCCCCTCAATCACCCCTCCATATAAGGGCGAACGATCCAAGCCCGCCCGAATCAGTTCATGGGTTCGCTCGTTGGTATAGGGTATATGGCAGGGCACCTGCGGTCTTTCGATTGTCTCGGTCAGATAAGAAAAAGGCGCCGGCGGGTCATCCCCATATTGCGGTTCCAACACATCGAAATTGATGGTTTTTTTATCCAGGCGCGGAGGGGTTCCGGTTTTTAACCGGCCCACACTCAAGCCCGTACTGCGCAAAAAATCGGACAATCCTTCCGCCGCCGGTTCCCCGGCTCGCCCCCCGGCATAATTCACCATTCCGATGTGGATCAATCCCCGCATAAAGGTACCGGTCGTCAAAACCACCGCTTTGCCTGAAAAGACGATGCCCTCTCTGGTTTTAACTCCATTGACCCGGTTATATCGGATCACCAGTTCCGTCACCACCCCATGCTTCAAATCAATCCGGCGATGGCTGGCCACTATTCCTTTCATCCGTTCCGCATAGCGCCATCGATCCGCCTGCGCTCGACAGGCTCTTACGGCGGGACCTTTACGGGTATTCAACACGCGATACTGAATTCCCGTTGCATCGATATTGGTGGCCATTTCCCCACCCAGGGCATCAATCTCCTTTACCA
>JARRKW010000431.1:0-2376 GCA_037387645.1 Desulfuromonadaceae bacterium | reverse complement strand
GTTGCTTGTGGTTTGGCTTCTCCGTCCGATCGGGCAATCCTTTGCCGGCTGCCGGGCCCTTTTCCCCGTTGGTGTCATAATTGCAATTTGCGACTGTTCAAGTGGCATTAATCCATGCCTCAAAACGGGCGATGGCCCTTTTTCAACGAGTGTTCACCCAGCGCTGGTTTTTCCTATGGTCGCGAAAAGAAATTGGTTGTGGCTGTTGCTTGCCGTCATCGGACTCTACGCAATGGGCAGCTATGGTCTCCGACATCTGGTGATTCTCCCGAGTTTTGCCGCCCTGGAAAAAGCGGAGGCGGCAAAGGACATTTCCCGGATTGTCGACGCCATTCACCGGGAAGCTTATCATATCGGCAAAAAATCCTCGGACTGGGCGATTTGGGACGATACCTACCAATTTCTGCAGGACCACAACGAAGACTATATCGAGTCCAATATTCTACCCTTGGAAAATTTCGAGGAGAGTGTCGGTGTCAATCTTTTGTATATTTGCGATACCGCCGGACGGGTCGTTTTTGGTGAGGTGTTCGATAATGCCCAAGGGGGACGCCTGACCCTGCAGGAGTTTCCCCGGGACGCCCTGAGGGCAACGCACTTTTTGTTGCAGCATTCGGCGACCGTTGGGGTGTCAACCGGTGTCATGCTGACCGAAGGCGGACCGTTATTGGTCGGATCCAGCCCCGTGCTCGCCTCTTCCGGCGAAGGTCCCTCCAGCGGCACCCTGATTATGGGGCATTTTCTGGATCGGGAGCTGCTGGAGTCGTTACAGCAACAAACCCAGGTCCAATTTCGCATTCAACAGGTCGAAAAAGGGTCCCAAGACCCGGAAGTGACGGCACTGCTTACGCAGCTGTCCCGGTTGCCGGTGGTGATTCGGGAGAATGGCCCGGAATTTCTGCAAGCGTATGGGGTCATAAACGACCTGCAGGGGCAACCGGCCCTGTTGATTGTTGCCCAATTGCCACGCACCATTATGGCCAAGGGGCTGGAAGCGGCAAAATATGCCTCTTTTTCAGTTCTGGCGAGCGCCATTGCGCTGGTGGTGATCAGCTCGATTCTGGTCCTGATGGTTATCAATCTGCATCGGGAAAGCTCCGTCGGCTATCAGGGCGGATTCTGGCGCCCCCGTGAAATCCTGGTTCTGGCCATGGTCGTTCTGGCCGGCCTGATTCTTTCCTGTGGCGTTTGCCTTACCGTTTACAACGTGGAAGAGGCTCACCTGCGGACGATTTTCCAGGAGCGTTCCGTGGAGCGTTATCTGTTGTTTCGTAACCGCATGGACCATTATCTGGCGGAACTGAAGGGCCTGCAACGGTTCTTTGCCTCTTCGAAAGACGTTTCCCGGCAGGATTTTCGCAATTTTATCCTGCCCTTACTGCAGGAGCATCCCGATATCCAGGCTTTAGAATGGTTTCCCCGTATTTTTGCCGACCAACGGAGGGCCCATGAAGAGGCCCTCCACGTGGCCGGGGTGCCCGATTACCAGATTACCGAACCCAATGACGAAGGGGTTCCGGTTCGGGCCGGTCACCGTGACGTTTATTATCCCGTGGCCTATGTCGAACCGTTGGTCGGCAATGAAGCCGCCCTGGGATTTGCTCCGGGCGAGGCCCTTCCCACCCGCTTGGAAGCCATCGAAAGAGCTCGCGACACGGGACAACTGGCGGTAACGGCCTCCTTTTCCCTGATTCAGGGGAAAAACACCGAATCCGGTTGTCTGGTGTTGGCGCCGGTTTATCGCCAGCACAGTCGTTTACGGGACCTGGAACAGCGCCGTCTTGACCTGGTCGGTTTTGCCACGGCGGTCTTTCGGATTGGTTCCCTGTTCGAGCCGGCCATTGCCGACAGCCCGGACGGGGGGATTGATCTGGCCATCTATGATCAAACCGATCCCCATCGGGAGCAGCTGTTGTATTTTCATCCGTCACGTACCCGTACGGAATCCATGGATGAGGCTGAGGTCGCGGACTTGCGACAGAGGGCAGCCTTCAGCAATGTCTTCCAGCTGGAGCTGGGGGGGCGGCGTTGGGCCCTTGTTTCCATGCCTGCTCCCCAGTTTCTTCAGCCCCATCATCACTGGCAATCGTCACTGGTGCTGGTTGGTTCCCTGCTGGTTACCGCCTGGCTGGTCAGTTACCTGGTCGGCAATCGACGTCGCGCGGCTTATACCGAAACGATTGTTGCCGAGCGCACCGCTGAACTGCAACGGAGCGAAATGAAATTTCGCAACGTTTTTCAAAGCATTCAGGATATTTATGTGGAAACCTCCTGGCCCGAGGGGCGCATCCTGGAAGTCAGTCCTTCGGTCGAAGCCCTTTCCGGATATCGGCGGGAGGATCTCATCGGTAGTTTGACGTCCGAGTTTTATGCCCG
>JARRKW010000430.1:0-2382 GCA_037387645.1 Desulfuromonadaceae bacterium | reverse complement strand
CAATGGTGAAGGAAATCTTCTTGCCATCCTTGTCGAGAATCCCGTCGCCATCCCCATCCTGCCAGCCGACCTCGGCCAGCAACTCCCGGGCTTTTTCCTTATTGTACGGATAGCGGCGCACCTTGGGATTATACACCCAGGTGTCCGGCTTGTAGGGGCCGGTGGCCACCTGCCCCAGACCGAGCAGCACCCCGTCGATGAGTTCCTGTTTGTCGATGGCGTAGGCCATGGCCTGGCGCACCCGCTTATCCTGAAACAACGGCCGTTTGAGATTGTACCCCAGATAGGTGTAACCGAAAGCCAGATAACGAAACTTGTTGAAACGCCGCCGAAAAGCCAGGGTGTCGGTCTGGGTCTTGTATTGGATGGGGGTCAATCTCATGAAATCAAGGCCGCCCGACTGCAGTTCCAGGAACTGGGTGGACAGATCCGGGATAACCCGATAGACCACCCGCCGGATATAGGGCCGACCTTCGAAATAATCGGGGTTCGCTTCCAGCACCAGGGTTTCCCCCGGCTTCCACTGCACGAATTTAAAAGGTCCGGTACCAATCGGATGACGGGAAAGAGGACTACGGGTAACCTCCGTTTTTTCCAGCAGGTGCTTGGGCATGATGGCTACCCCCCAGCTGCCGAGGGCCGGAGCATAGGGTTTGTCATAGGTCACCCGGAAGGTGTAGGGATCGGGCGCCTCGGCCTGGGCCACCTGCCGGTAGGCCTCGGCATAGGAGGTCGGCGTCTTCGGATCGGTATAGACCCGGTAGGTATGGAGCACATCGGCAGAGGTGAAAGGGGCACCGTCATGCCAGCTCACCCCCCGGCGCAGATGAAAGGTAATGGTCAGGTTGTCCGGGGAAATCTCCCAGGATTCCGCCAGCTCCCCCTCCAGCTTGAGATCCTTGTCGTAGCGAACCAGGCCGTTGTAAACCAGGCTGTTGATTTCCGAAGAGGCCGAGTCGGAGGCCAGCACCGGCAACAGATTGCTCGGCTCGCCGATGGAAGCCTCGATGAAGGTATCGCCGTAGGCCGGTACGGCCGGAGCTTCCTCTCCCGGAATGATCGTTTCCTGATCACGGCAGCCGGTCAACAGCAGTAGCAACAGCATGAGCCCGAAACGCATTGCATCCATATCCTTTGGGAAAATTCTGTTTGCCTCCGGGCAACGGAAACGGCTCAGGGGAAGGGCCGCTCCTGGTAACCCGGCGGCGTGGCCAATTGAAAAAGCTTCGCCGCCAGGGGGCGATTCAGCTCCAGGTCGCTGAAGGTCAGGGACAGCTCACTCCGTTGCGGAGGCAGATTGATCTGAATCCGCTGGGGAAAAGGTACCGCTTCGGCGCTGAACTGATCGTACCGCACTTGCAGCAAGAGCCTCCCGTCCTGGTACCAGGAGGCTTCCAGCAACCGCATATCCCTGTCGAACGACAGCTGCTGCCACCGACCGTCGACAGCATACAACTCGAGTCGATAATCCCCCGTCGGTCCCAGACTTCCGCTTCGCCCGCCGGCGGCAATGGCCTGAATCCGCCAGAGCAGAATATTCACCAGATCGTCAATCTGCAGCGGCAATTGGGTAACGCGCTGGACATTCTGGGCCGAAGCGGCGCCGCGCAAAACCAGGCCTTCTCCCGGCAGCACGACGGTCAGATCCCGGCCATCGGCGGCCATGAGCAGAGCCGGGGAACCGAAACCAAAGGGGTTGAGGGTCTCCGCCCGAAAACGATCGGGCCATTCAAGATGGAACACCTGTTTCAGGTTTTTCTCTTCCCCGTGCCAAAGCAGCTGGATCCGGGCCATTCCCTGCAGGGAATGGAAAGGCTGACCACTCTGTTCCAACCGCAGCAACAGAGCATCCAGTTGGGCGCTGGACAGGGGAACCCGCTCCGGCTCCCGCTCCGGCCGCAAAGGGGCGCAGGCGGAGCCGAACAGAGCGCACAACAACAGAACCAGAACTCCCCGAAACAGGGATGGCCACCAGGGCGTGTCCGATCGCGGCAACATGGTTCAGCGCCCCAGGCTGTCCAGCTTGCCCCGTAGGACGGCATCCCCGGGGGTTGCCGTCAGGGCTTTTTGATAGGCCGCTCGCGCCAGATCGGTCAGACCCAGCGCCCGATAGACATCGCCCAGATGCTGTCGCACCACCGCATCTTCGGGCAGACGCCGGGCCGCTTTTTCCAGTTGTTCCCGGGCCTGCTCAAACCGCCCCAACTTAAAATAGACCCAGCCGAGGGTGTCGATGACGTGACCCTCCGGCTTCAGCTGCAAGGCCCGTTCGGCCAGCTCCAGCGCCTCGGACAGATTTTCATTCTGCTCGGCGAAACAATAGGCAAGAAAATTCAGGGCTTCGGCATGGTCCGGATCGAGCTCGATGACCTGCCGCATGGC
>JARRKW010000429.1:0-4004 GCA_037387645.1 Desulfuromonadaceae bacterium | reverse complement strand
GGGATTCTCAGTACCCTGACGGCGTTACTGCTGTTAAGCCTGTTTTTACTGCTGTGGGGCAAGGAGCGCAAGGCCGGCATCTGGTTGTTGGCGCTGATGTTGGGAATGCTGCTGACCGTCGGTGTGGTGGGCTGGCAACCGATCCTGGAGCGGTTTGAGCACATGCGCACGGACACCGGGGCGTTGGCCGACGAGCGTCCCAGTTACTGGCGGGACAGCTCCGAATTGCTGCGTCGGTTCCCCCTGGCCGGCAGTGGTTTCGGGACCTTTATTGATGTTTATCCCGGCGTCAAGACAGCCAAAACGCCTTTCACCGTCGATCATGCCCATAACGATTATCTGGAACTGGCGACCGATGGCGGCCTGATCGGTCTGCTGTTGGTTGCCGGATTTCTGCTGACGGTTCTCGGGCGCGTTGTGCCGGCCTGGCGGCGGCGACGGAGTCCTTTTTCGATCATGGTGGTGTTGGGCGCCCTGACCGGCCTGGTCGCCATCGGCCTGCACAGTGTCACCGATTTCAACCTGCATATCGGCGCCAATGCGCTTTTTCTCGTCTGGCTGTTGGCTTTGGCGGTGGCGGCTGCCCATGGTCGTTCCCGGGGGACGGTCGTTTCCGAATTGCCCCGGGCGAGTTGCCGCAGTTCCTGCATCGCCGGTGCTCTATTGGCATTTGGTCTGTTGCTGGCGCTGCTGTTCAACCTGGGAGTTCTGCTGGCGCAAAGGAGTTTTCTGCCGCTGGAACAGGTCGATCTGGCCACCGTTAAATCCTTATCGGAACGGGAAGACCTGCGGGCGGCGGCGGCAAGCGCAGCGCGTTTCGATCCTTTGGAACGACGCTATCGTTATGCCCTGGCCAATGTCGATTTTTCCCTTGGATATGTCAGTCGGGGGTTGACGGAATTTTCCCAGGTTTTGCGTTTGGGACCGTTGCAGGGGGAATATTTGGAACGCATCGGTTCGGTTTATGCGCATTTGCAACGGCCGTTGTTGGCTCGCCGCCTGCTCGGCGCCGCCGTTGCCACCGATATCTCTGAGCCGCGCCGGGCGTTGGCTTTGGCCGAGCTGTTGTTGGCCCGGAACGAAACGGAAGAGGCTTTCCGGATTATTCGTCAAGCGTTGGCCTTTGCGCCGGAGCGGACCCGGGATTTTCTGCTGTTGCTGATTCTTCACCGGGTGCCGGATGAAGCCATGGTGCTGGCTTTTCCCGAACGAGCCCGGGTTTATGAGAAATACGGGGACTATCTGCTGGAGCGGGATGATGTGGAGGGAGCCGAGGCGGCCTTTGCTCAGGCCCTATATCTGTTTGAACAGGAAGAGAATCCGAGTCTGCAGGTGATCTGGCGGCTGCGTGCCTATTTTTTCGGGCGGAAAGCCTATCAGAGTGCGTTGCAGGTGGTTCAGGCGGGGCTGAAGCGGCAACCGGAAAACGCCGCTTTGCGACGGGCGGCCGGGGAATTGTACGAGCGTTTGGGCATTCCCTATCGGGCGTTGGAGGAGTATCGTCATGTCCTGGTCATCGAACCGGAAGACGAGGAGGCCCGTGAGCGTTTGGAGGTGTTGGGCGGGAAAAATCAGTAGTTGCTCATCTGGCTTTCCACGTATTGCGCCAGCAATTCATGGATTTTTACCGGGGGGGCATTGTCGAAATAATGATTGATTACCACATGGGCCAATTCGTGGGCAAAAACGCCCATGTCGATGTCCTGGACGGAAAAGTAGGCGGCGTTGGTTTTGGGCGAATAGAAGGCGATAAAGCTTACCTCCTGGGCAAACTGCTCCAGATAGATAGCCTGGACCTCTTTCTCCGAGGGGAGCAGGAAGATCTCGAATTTCAGTTCCCGGGGAAACATGTCCAGAATTTCCTGAACCCGGGCCAGGGTCAGGTTGACCTTGCGTTTGACCTCTTCTTCAACCGTGACGCGGTCCTGTTTGCCGAAGCGGAACGAAAAGGTTCCCAAACTCACGCGCTTGTTGAATTGCCGCAGTTCCTCGTCCCCTTCGAACTGAATTCTGCACCTGCGGGTCAGAAGCTCCTGGGCATAGCTGTTCCGGACGCCGGGCGGGAAGGTCAGACCACATACCAGTGCGACAAGGACGACGAATCTGCTCATTTTTCTTCGGCGCACAACCGGTAAGAGGACAGAATTTTCTGTAAATCCTCGGTTTGGCGGCGCAGTCGGGTGGGAGAGGAACAGGGAATTTATGGTGATAAAGAGTCCCACCGAAAGCAGAAAGAGCCAATGAGCGGTGAGGATTTCCCTGAGCAGCACCAGGGGGGTGCGACCGATCTGCAGATGTTGGTTCTGATAGCTGATGGTCAGGTTGTCGGCGGCGAGGAAGCAGAAAATGGCGGCGAACACAATGACGCCGCCGAACGCCAGCAGAAAAGAGTGATAAATCAGTTTTCCCTGCAACTCTTTTTTGATGAAGAAATTGCGGCGTTGAAAAAGTTTTTTCATTGAATATCTCCAAGTTCGGCACTTTGGGGAAGGATGGAAATATGGGCTTTTTCGCGTAGGCTTGCCACCCATTGGTCCATTTTCAGAGCCCGTTTTTCCTCAGCGATTTTTTTGACCAGCAGTGCTTCGGAGAGTTCCTGGTATTCGCCGGTGGCGAGAGGTGTTTCGGCATCCAGGCTGAGGACGACAAAATCATGGTCGGTGGCAAAGGGCGCGGATTTTTCCCCGGCGGATAAACTCAGGATTTTATGTCGCAACAACAGGGGCAGATCAAAAAAGGTTTCACTGAGAGCTTCCCGATGGCCGCCCTGACCGGTTGCGGCTGCCTCCAGGGTGGGATAATGCCAGAGGGAAAGTTGCAACCGTTTATTCAAACGATTGCGGTAGGCGGCGATTTCGGTGACGCTGAGGGGGGCCTGGAATTCCTGTAAATTGCGGTCCATGAGAACTTTAATCAGGGATTGCTCGAAAAATTCCTGAACGCTGCGGCGGAAATTTTCCTCCTTGTCGATGCCGGTATGTTGGGCTTCCTGAATCAGCAGCTCCCGGGTGATGATCGAATCCAGAAAAGCTTTCCGGTCGGTGGCTCCGTAGGGATTGCGCTCGTAGCGGGTTTTGAGTTCGGCGAGGGAGATGGTGCGGTTGTTGATGATGAGGGCCGCATCCTCGGGTGGAGCGGGAGCGTTGACCTGGTCGAAGATATACAGGCCGACGGTTGCGGCAGCTATGATCAGTGCAATGTAGACGATGTATCTCATGGAGTATCCTCAAGGGTTGGCGGGAATTTATACCGTAGCCTATCGGGCGGGTCATTTCAATTCTTTGTTATTTGTGGGGCATGTCAGTTGCCCCTGTCCGGAGCCGCGGCGAGTTTCCGAACGGTCGGCTTTTCGTTAAAAATATTCTATAAAAGTTATGAAAAAAATTAAACAAAATGGCTAAGTAGTTGTTTCTCCGTGTCTTGGCTTGACGGTATGAGGGCTATGTGCTATTGTTACAAAATTGAAACAGAAGGAGAAACCGAAATGTTTAAGATTGGTGAAATGGCTGTTTATCCCACTCAGGGAGTGGGAAAGATCGAAGCGATTGAAAGCAAGGAGTTTTCCGGCGAACGTCACGACTTTTACATTTTGCGCATTGTCGACAGCGACATGACCATCATGGTTCCGGTGAGGAATGCCTCTCAGGTCGGCATGCGGACCCTGATTCACAAGGACAGTGTCTCCTCGGTTTATGATATCCTTGAAGAAAAGGAAGCGGATGGCGGTTCCTTGGCTTCCTGGAGCCGCCGCCAGCGGGAATATAACGAAAAGATCAAATCCGGTGACCTGTTCGAGGTGGCTTCCGTACTCAAGGAATTGTACCATCTCAACGTAAGCAAGGATCTTTCCTACGGAGAAAAGAAGGTCCTTGAATTGGCCCGCAAGCTGTTGGTTAAAGAACTGGCCTTGGCTGATGGCGCCGAAGAGGATGAGGTTGTTGAGCGGGTCGAGAAAATTTTTCTTAACTAGTTTGAACTTTATTGGCCAAAAGACCGGGTGCATC
>JARRKW010000428.1:0-2393 GCA_037387645.1 Desulfuromonadaceae bacterium | reverse complement strand
GACGCCTGGAGTCGTCCGGATATCCCCCTGCATGCCCTGGCCATGGGTAAAACCCGTTTCCCCGAAGGCAATGCAGAAATCGCCAAATTCCGCGCCGAGGGTTTTCAGGTCGCTTTCGTCGGTGATGTGGTCGGCACCGGTTCTTCCCGTAAATCCGCCTGTAACAGTGTGCTCTGGCATATTGGCAATGACATACCGGCGGTTCCCAACAAAAAGACCGGCGGCGTCATTATTGGCGGCGTCATCGCCCCGATCTTCTTCAATACCGCCCAGGATTCCGGCGCTCTGCCTTTGAAGATGGACGTGACGGCGCTGAACACCGGGGATGTCATCGTCATCCATACCCAAAAAGGGGAAGTCACGGATGCAGCCGGCAAGGTTCTTACCACCTTCGATATTGCACCCAATACCGTGCCTGACGAATTCCGTGCCGGCGGTCGTATTCCCCTGATCATCGGCCGCAGCCTGACCAGTAAGGCTCGGGCCGCGTTGGGGCTGGCCGAAAGCGAGGTGTTCACCCAGCCGGTCAATCCGGTACCCAAAGCCGATCAGGGTTACTCCCTGGCCCAGAAAATGGTCGGTCAGGCCTGCGGGGTCGATGGCATCCTGCCCGGTACCGCCTGCGAACCGACCATGACCACCGTCGGCTCCCAGGACACCACCGGTCCCATGACGGCCGACGAACTCAAGGAACTGGCCTGTCTGCGTTTCCAGGCGCCCATGTTCATGCAGTCCTTCTGTCACACCGCTGCGTACCCCAAGCCGGCCGATGTGAAGATGCACAAGAATCTTCCCGCCTTTATCGCCGAGCGGGCCGGTGTGGCCCTGCGCCCCGGCGATGGCGTCATTCACAGCTGGCTCAACCGGTTGCTGCTTCCGGATACCGTGGGTACCGGTGGCGATTCCCATACCCGTTTCCCCATCGGCATCAGTTTCCCGGCGGGGTCCGGTCTGGTGGCCTTTGCCGGCGCCATGGGCTTCATGCCCCTGGATATGCCGGAGTCGGTCCTGGTTCGCTTCAAGGGGGATTTCAATCCGGGCATTACCCTGCGCGATGCCGTTAATGCCATTCCCTATTGGGCCATCAAACAGGGGCTGCTGACGGTGCCGAAGAAGAACAAAAAGAACATTTTCAATGGCCGTATTCTGGAGATGGAAGGTCTGCCCGATCTTTCCGTGGAACAGGCCTTTGAATTGACCGATGCCGCCGCCGAGCGCAGTGCCGCCGCCGGTTGCATTCAGTTGTCCGAAGAGAGTGTCTGCACCTACCTGCGTTCCAACGTCGCCCTGATGAAGAAGATGATTGCCGAGGGGTATCAGGATCCGGAGACCCTGCAAAATCGTATTGATGCGGTCAACGAGTGGCTGCAGAAACCGCAACTGCTCAAAGCGGACCAGAATGCCGAATACGCAGCGGTTATCGAAATCGATCTGGCCGAGATCACCGAGCCGATTCTGGCCTGTCCCAACGATCCGGATGATGTCAAGCTGCTCTCCGAGGTGGCCGGTACCCCCATTCAGGACGTTTTCCTCGGCTCCTGTATGACCAACATCGGCCATTTCCGTGCCGCTGCTGAAATCTGGCGTGGGCAGAAGTTCAATCCGACGGTACGCACCTGGATCTGTCCGCCCACTCGGATGGATCAGGCTCAGCTCAAGGACGAGGCCCTGTTCTCGGTCTACAGCGCCATGGGCGCGCGCATTGAAATAGCCGGTTGTTCCCTCTGCATGGGGAACCAGGCGCGGGTTCCCGATGGGGTGAACATGTTCTCCACCTCGACCCGGAATTTTGACGATCGTATCGGTAACGGTGCCAAGGTGTATCTCGGTTCCGCCGAACTCGGCGCGGTTATCACCAACCTGGGTAAATTGCCCACTCCGGCCGAATATCTGGCCATTTATAAAGAGAAGGTGGCGCCCAAGGCCGAGCAGGTCTACAAGTACCTGCAGTTCGATGAAATGGCCGGGTACAAATAAAGGAACGCCTTGATTACAAACGCCAACAACTCCCCCGCGGAAGGATTTCCGCGGGGGAGTTGTTTTTGCCGCTATGGGGATATTTCAATAGGGTCTTCCGAACAGTGGCAGGATGGTTTCCGCAGCTCGAATGTTCAATGAAACATTTCGTAATAACAATAGGTTATAAATGTCTTTTCGGTTGTGTTGAGAGCCGGAATGTGATAAAAGATTGGTCATACCAAATTACAGGTGGAGAAAAGGCATGACCATTGTTTTCGAGCCCATTCGGCCCAAGAAGATTTCCGAGGAGATCGTCGAACAGATAAAAACCCTGATTGCCAAAGGCGAGCTCAAGCCGGGAGATCGGATTCCTTCCGAGCGAAATCTGGCCGAGATGCTTGGGGTGAGCCGGCCCTCGGTGCGGGAAGCCATCA
>JARRKW010000427.1:0-2427 GCA_037387645.1 Desulfuromonadaceae bacterium | reverse complement strand
GGAGGGAGGACAAATAGAGTGAGGAGGAGTTAAATGCGATACGCTTTGCCCCGGTTGTGGATGTCTCTGGCGGTATTGGTTGTTCTGGTGCTGCCGGCGGCAGCAGCGGAAAATGGGTTGGCCATAGATCCCAGGGCCTGCCTTGAATGTCATGAAGATGTCGTGACCGTAGAGGAGTTCAGTCGCTCCGTTCACGGTCAGAATGCCTGTACCAGCTGCCATGTCGATCTGGCCGATCTGCAGGCCCATATTGATGGGACCATGTTCCCCGCACCGGTCAATTGTGTGCGTTGTCACAAAAAACAATCGGCCGAACATTTTTCCAGCGTCCATCAGCTCAACGATATCAAGTGTGCCGATTGTCATTCCGATATCCATATGCTGACCCCCTGGCAGGGGGACAAGCGCAAGGTGGTCAATAAATGTATTGAATGTCATGACAGCCATGAAGACTATCTGGAATCGTCCCATGGGAAAGCGGTCTTTGCCGGCAATCCCGATTCGGCCGCCTGCAACGATTGTCACAACCTGCATGAAGTCAAGGCCCTGGGGGATCCCAATTCCCATGACAATCGGGAGTTTCACACCAGCATCTGTCTGAAATGTCATGCCGATGAAGAGATGATGGAGCGCAACGGGGTACTCAGCGTTGCCGTTGAAACCTACATGGACAGCTATCACGGCAAGAATTACCGGCTCGGCTTCCCCGAACTGGTGGCCGGCTGCGCCGATTGCCACACCTCGCACAATGTTCTGCCCGCCGCCGATGAAAATTCGAGCGTCAACGAGGCGCATCTGGTGGAGACCTGCGCCAAATGTCATGAGAAGGCGACCCCGCTTTTTGCCATGTACTATCCCCATGGATCTCATGACAAGGACCAGTATCCTCTGCTCTACTACACCTTCCTTGCCATGACCACCCTGCTGGTGACCACCTTCGCCGTATTCTGGGTGCATACCCTGCTATGGATGTTCCGTGGCTTCGTGGAAAATCGCGAGAAAAAGCGGGAGCTCATGGAACAGGGCCTGGTCCATCACATCGATGAGCCCTATAAGATGTATCGCCGTTTCACCAAACGGCATGTGGTCCTGCACTTTTTGGTCATTGTCAGTTTCCTTGGCCTGTCCCTGACCGGTCTGCCGCTGAAATTTGCCGATCAACACTGGGCCAAGGTCTTCATGGAATTCTTCGGCTCCGCCGCCAACGCCGGTCTGATTCATCGCATCTGCGCCGGCATCACCTTTGTTTATTTCGGGACGGCGCTGTATCTTTCCGTTGATTTCCTGTTCCTGCGCAAGGATATCCCCGGAAATTTCCTGCAGCGGCTGTTCGGTCCCGAATCCCTCTGTCCGAACTTCCGCGACGTGCGGGATGTGACCCACATGGTTCGCTGGTTCCTGTTCCGGGGGCCGAAGCCGACTTTCGAGCGCTGGACCTACTGGGAGAAATTCGACTTTATCGCGGTCTTCTGGGGCATGTTCGCCATCGGTGGCTCGGGCCTGATGCTCTGGTTCCCGGAATTTTTCGGTGCCTTCCTGCCGGGCTGGGCCTTTAACGTGGCCACCATCGTGCATTCCGATGAAGCCCTGCTGGCGACCGGGTTCATCTTCACCGTCCACTTTTTCAATACCCACGGGCGGCCGGAGAAGTTCCCCATGGACTTCGTTATTTTCAACGGGGAAATGCCCAAGGAAGAGTTCATCCATGAGCGGGGTGATCAGTGGAAACGCTATGAAGCCGAAGGTGTTCTCCACAAATACGAGAAACCGAAACCCAGTGGGATACTGTACGATTTCTTCTTCAAGGCCTTTGGCTTCACGGCCGTCGCCATCGGCTTCTCACTGGTCGTATTGATGTTCTATGCCTTTACCCATGGCTCCCATTGAGTTCGACTGTTAATTCCACCGACAAAAAGGACCGCCTTGGGCGGTCTTTTTTGTCCCTATCCATTGGGGGGGAATTTGGGTAAAATTAATGACGGATGGCTCCTTATGGGAAGAACATCCCACGGAGTCATGGCTCGTTACAGGGATCCATTGGGGCAGCCGCTTTAAGAGGAGCTGTTGCCAGCCCGGCCTGTCGATCTGGATCGGGTGCTGATGTGCTGGTGCCTTTCGCTCGCACCGCAGGGGAAATGAAAACGAAAAGGAAGGGAAAGCCGGATGAAAAAATTGCCTGAAATAATTCATGCCTTTGCCAAGGGGATCGCCCGGAGTAAGGTCTCGCTGGTCGGCGCGATGATCGTTACGGTGGTCACGCCGTTTCTGTTCGGCGCGATCATCTATGATGCCTTGTTTCATATCGATAACACCTATTTCTCGGCCGTGATCTATATGCTGCTGGGGCCGGCCTTTATCTTCGGGCTCATTCTGGTGTTTCTGGGACTGTTTTTCTTCAAGGGCTCCGAGGAGGTCAGCCTTTTTACC
>JARRKW010000426.1:0-2432 GCA_037387645.1 Desulfuromonadaceae bacterium | reverse complement strand
GTCTGGGCCGAGGCCCCCGGATAGACGGCGCGGATGGCGATCTGCGGCGGCGCGATGGGCGGATACTGGGAGACCGGCAGGGTCCGAATCGCCAGCAGGCCCACCAGCATGACGCCGATGGCAATCACCCAGGCGAAGATCGGACGTTCGATGAAAAATTTCGGCATAACGGAACTCCTCTATTCTCCGGCGACCGGCGCCTCAGCGGCGGGACGAGCAAAGGCCACGGTGCGGACCTCCGTTCCGGGCCGGACCCGCTGGCTCCCTTCCATGATGACCCGGTCGCCGGGCTGCAGTCCGTCCGACACCAGCCAGTCGTCGCCCAGGGTCCGCGCCACCTCGATGCGCCGCTGCTCGACCTGCTCCCCGGCCCCGACCAGCAGCACCAGGGCGTCACCGGCCTGGTTGCGAGTCACCGCCTGCTGCGGCACCAGAATCGCCTGGTCGTTGAGGCCCTGATCGAGGACAACCCGCACGAACATCCCCGGCAGCAGCAGCTGCTGCGGGTTGGAAAAGAGGGTGCGCAGGGTCACCGAGCCGGTGCTCGGCTCGACCATCACCTCGGAAAACTTCAGCGTCCCCGACTCGGCATAGGGGGTGCCGTCCTCCAGCAGCAGACGGGCCTTGGCCTGCTGCGTCCCGCCCCCCTGCAACAGACCGCTGGCCAGGCTGCGTTTAAGCTTCAGCAGGTCGGAGCTGGACTGAGTGACATCGACGTAGATCGGATCGAGCTGCTGGATGGTGGCCAGGGGCTGATCCTGTTCGGCCTTGACCAGGGCGCCGTTGGTGACCGCCGAGCGGCCGATGCGCCCGGAGATGGGCGCCTGCAGCCGGGTGTACTCCAGATCGATGCGGGCCGACTCCACCGCCGCTTTCGCCGCCAGAATATCGGCCTCGGCCTGCTTGAGGGCGGCCGCCACATCATCGCAGTCCTGCCGGCTGACGGCATTGATCTTGACCAGGTCGTTGAAACGTTCGGCCTTGAGCCGGAGCGGAGCCAGGTTGGCCTCGGCCCGGGCCAGTTCCGCCCGGGCGCGATCATAGCTGGCCTGATAGCTGGCGGGATCGATGCGGTAGAGCTCCTGCCCCGCCCGGACGTCAGCCCCCTCGGTGAAGAGCCGCTGCTCGATGATGCCGCCCACCTGCGGCCGCACCTCGGCCACCCGGAAGGAAGCGGTGCGCCCCGGCAGCTCGGTGGTCAGCTGCACCGACTGGGTTTCGATGGTCAGCACCGCCACCTCCGGGGGTGGAGCCTGGGGGGGAGCCACCGCCTCTTCCTGGCGCTCGCAGGCGGTCAACAGCAGGCCGGCGGAAAGCAGCACGGCAAGGGTGATCATGCGGAAATTACAGATGAATGGCATAGCTACCTCAGACAGATAAGAGAAAGTACCCTGGTTCTGTGGTACGTTTAATCTTCCGTGGCCGGCAGGGTCTCCGAACGCTTCACCCCGTCCCAGCAGGCCGCGATGGCCTGGCCGATCAAGACCTCGTCGAACCGCACAAAGCCGAGAATATGGTCTCGCGCCGCCGAGAAGAGGGGCCCGAAGGCCAGGGCAAACAACACCGGCAACGGCAGCTGTTTGACCTCGCCGCTGGCAATGCCGTCCAGAAACAGCTCACGGAAGAGGCTCCCCTTGCCGGGTTCGCCGAACAGCTTGGCGCGCCGGCACTCGACCCCGTAGGGAGAGTTGTGAAACTGTTCCAGGTAGCGGAAATCCAGGGGATGCTCGATAAAATAGCGGAGCATGGCCGAGCCGAGCTGCAAAAAACGCTCGCGCACCGGCCGCTCGGTGCTGTATCCCGCCAGCAGCGCCGGGTAGATACGGGCTTCCAGCTCCCGGTAGAGTTCGGCAATCAGCACATCCTTGTTGGCAAAGTAGCGGTAGATGGTCCCCGCCCCGACCCCGGCCCGCTTGGCGATCTCAGCCATGGGCGAGCCGTGAAAACCCCGGGCGGCGATGAGCTCCAGGGCGGCACGAACGATTTCGTCGCGCTTGTCCGGTTTCGCCATAGATTTACCTCCGAAACGGAATGAACGTTCATTCCGTTTTAAGTCGTTTTGCTCGGCGGGTCAAGAAATTTTTGCCAACGGCGGCGGATGCCCGCGGGAGTACAAAGAAAACAGGAAATCGAGCGCAGAAACCCACCCGGCCCCTGCCCGATGATCCAAACAATTTGGTTTGCCCTCCCCTGGGTCTTTTAATACTGCCCGGACATGTATTGTTACCAGAGGGCCGTTTCGGTGTTTCGGGTTGCAAACAAGCGCCAGCAATGTTTAACAAATCTTCATTTTGACTTGAATTGAATAGCAGGCTGTCTTGGCAAGGTCATATTTGGATTATCATTATGGAGAGGGAATGGAATGGGGAAACGCAAGCCACGTTCCGTCCCCGCTCCCCAAATGGCCAGATTTATTGTAAGTTGGATTCTGT
>JARRKW010000425.1:0-2436 GCA_037387645.1 Desulfuromonadaceae bacterium | reverse complement strand
GGGTGGCCATGTCCGTTCAGGATCGCGATTTCACTATTCTTTTTCAGAATCAGGCCTGTAAGGATCTCATGGGCGAGCAGGAAGGCGAAAAATGCTACCGGGCTTATGAAGGTAACGATGATGTTTGTCAGGGCTGTCCGGTCGCTGCCAGTTTTGCCGATAGTGAGATTCACTCCGCCGAACGGCATGTCTGTTTGCAGGGAGAAACGAGGGTTTTCGAGAACACTGCGTCTCCAATCATCGACCCCAAGGGGAAGGTGGTTGCCGTGGTCGAGCTGGTGTGGGATATCACCAAGCGGCGGGAGACGGAAAATATTACCCTCCAGATCAGCAATCTCTATGAGGCCCTGAGCAATACCAACAAGGCCATCATGCATAACCGGAATCTGGAATCCCTCTTTCGTGACATCTGTGCGGTAGCGGTAACCTACGGTAAATTCTGCATCGCCGGCATTGCCGTTCTCGATGAGCAGAGCAAAATCGTCAAGCCGGTTGCCCACAGCGGTGCTTCTGAGCGTGACCTCAAATCCATTCTCGTTTCTGCCCCTATGGATCTGGCTGAAGGGCGAGGCCCGACCGGTTTCGCTTTTCGCGAAGGAAAGCCCTATATCTGCAATGACTATCTGAACGATCCCAGGACTTCTCCCTGGCACGAAGCCGCCCGGATCGATGGTGTTCGGGCCTCGGCCGTGTTCCCTTTACGGTGTGAAGGGCAACCCTACGGAGTGTTCAAGGTCTATTCGGAACAGGTCGGTTTTTTCGATGACAACAAGTTCGACCTGTTGCAGGAGATGGCGGAAAATATTTCTTTCGCCATTGACAACTCGTTGCGGGAGACCCGGCGCAAGCAAGCCGAAGAAGCCCTGCGGGAAAACGAAGAACGGATGAAGCTGGTGCTGGAGGGGAGCAATGATGGATTCTGGGACTGGAACATTGCTACCGGGGAGGTCACGTTCAGTCGGCGTTATGCCGAAATGCTCGGCTATGGCTTGAAGGATCTCGAACCGACCGTCAGCGGTCGGCGTAATCAAATTCATTCCGAGGATTGGCCTCAGGTTGAAGCCGAGATCAACAACCACCTTTCTGGAGCCGATCCTTCCTATGAGGTCGAGTTTCGCCTGCGGACCAAACAGGGGGAGTGGGAGTGGGTCCTTGATCGAGGGCGCATTGTCACTCGGGGAGAGGCCGGAGAGCCGTTGCGTATGGCGGGGACCACCAGTATCATCACCGAGCGCAAACAACAGGAGGAAGATCTCAATTATGTGGTGACCCATGACGTTATGACCGGCCTGTACAACCGCGCCTATTACGATACCGAATTGACGCGTCTTGCCAGTAGCCGCCATTTTCCCGTAGGTATCGTCATTGCCGACATCGATGGACTCAAGCTTGTCAACGACGGCTTCGGCCATCTGGAAGGGGACTGTCTCATCAAGCTGGCGGCCCGCTGCCTGCGGGACTCTTTCCGGCCCGAGGATGTGGTGGCCCGTATCGGCGGCGATGAATTTGCCATATTGTTGCCCGATACCGACGCGGAAACTCTCCAGGCCGCCGTAAAACGGGTATTGCACCACCAGGAGGTCATCAATGCGGAGGATCGGGACTATCTGTTGAGTATTTCCATCGGCACCGCCACGGCGGAAAACAGCGAACAGTTCAAGGAAGCCCTCCATTCGGCCGATTCCCGCATGTACTACTACAAATTCCAGCGCAAGATGAAGAAGGTCTGAGCAGTCCGGATGCCCTGGCGGGGAACAGCCGGGTTGCAGCGAAAGAAAGGCCATTTCGACGGTTTGGATAAGCAAAATCGAAATTGCTATCGATCCCGATTTCGATAGGGAGAAATCCCATGCCTGGATGCCGATGTTTCGCTCCGGTAACCCTTATTGGTAAGGGTAGGATGGCCATTGGGGGTGAATTCAATTGGTAAGTGCAGCAGGGTATGGCCATAAAGAAACGCCGGCGGAACCAGGGTTCCGCCGGCGTTTGAGTGCGGGGTCGAATCGAATAGAGGAATCAGCTTCTATCTGTTTTTATGTGACAGGCCAAAAGCGCAGAGTAGGCCGGTTTTTTGGTCGCAGGAATCCTCAGGGCGCTGAGGGGCCGGAGGCACTATTGGAAATGGTTTGAGTAGAACGTGGCTGCTTGCCAGAGCCTCTGAGCCTAATCATCCCCCAGTGGTTCCAGCGCGCTGGTGGTGTCGACGAAGATCAGGGCGTCGTAGCGAGCCGGCAGTAGGCTGTCGAGATAGTTGTCCCGGGCGTCCTGCTCCGGGTCGTAGACCACGCCGACGGCGCGTTGTCCACGGCGGAGGGAGAGGGGGCCGCTGGCCTGGTCGGTGGGCTCAAACAGCCAGTAGGCGACGCCAAGACCGGTTCGGTGCATGATTTCAGCGAAACTGCCGACTACGGCCGGAGGCAGGAGGGTCAGTTCGGC
>JARRKW010000424.1:0-2442 GCA_037387645.1 Desulfuromonadaceae bacterium | reverse complement strand
AGATCCGGTCGTTTCCCCATGGCAAGCCCATCTTCAACGAATTGCAGATAGGCCGTCCGGGCGGTTTTTAACGTTTGACTAAACAGCGACAACACTTCCGGTACCACCAGGCCAATTCCGGTGTTATGGCCAAGCAGCTCGCCATGGCCGCACCAGGGGTAATGACCCAGCGCCTGCAGGTCGGCGCATTGCCGGGCGCGAAGCGGATTGAGGTGAATATAGCGGATCAGTTCGAGCAGGTAAGAGTTTTCTTCGCAGAGAATGGATTTGTTGCGATTCTGAAACAGGTGGCCACTACGGTTATGGCGGCGATTGAAAGAAACCGCATAGCCGGTGAGCAGGCGGCGCATCAGTTGCGCCAAGCCCGCATGCCCCGGTCGTAATAAAAGATGAAAGTGATTTGGGAGCAGCGCCCAGGCATAACAGCGGGTGTCGGTCTCCGCCAATAGATTTTGCAGGCGATCGACAAAATCTTGCCGATCATCGTCATTGCGGAAAATCAATCGCCGTTCGATGCCACGAACGATGACGTGATGCAACAAATCCGGGATGTCGAGACGGGGTTGTCTGGGCATGGAAGAACCATAGCACAGAATCTAAAGCAATCAAGCAACAGCGTTATATGTAAGTTGAGCCAGAGTTAAGACTCCGGAATGTAAGACAAAATCGAAAAATATATCAGACTGGTATTTCTATAGTTCTCCTGTTATTGAATAGCTGAATTTTTTCAAAGCGGGAGGACCAAATGCGTAATACGCAAGAACAGCTGATTGCTTTTAAAAACATCAAAGATTCAATAAGAAGTTCTGAAGAATACCTTCTTGTCGGTATTGATGTTGCCAAAAATCGTCATCATGCCTTTTTCGGTACGCCAAGAGGGAAAACCCTCTGGAAAAATCTGGTCTTTGAAAACAGCATCATTGGATTTGAAGCTCTTCGAAGCATGGCCAGAGATCTTCAAAACAAGTATGGCTTGGACAAGGTTGTCTATGGTCTGGAGCCTACCGCTTCCTACCATAAACCGTTGGGCGAATATCTGATTCGACAAAATGAATCGGTTGTTTTTGTCTCCAATGTCGCCGTGGCGAAGAACCGCGCCCTTCTGGATGGACGTTGGGACAAGAACGATAAAAAGGATGCGGCCAATGTTGCCGATCTCGTCGGACAGGGCCGTTGCCTGTATTACGATATCCCGGAAGAAAGCCTGCGGGAGTTAAGAAGTCTGATTGCCTTCCGGGCCAAACTCAAAAAACAGGAGCATGCCTTAAGGATGCGACTGAGAAACAACTTGTTTGCCCAATATTTTCCCGAGTTGGACCACCTCTATATCCGCGCGGGGCAGCCGGATGATCTGGTTTTGTCCATCGCTGAACATTGCCTTGATCCGAAAGAAATCGCTCAGATGGAGTTTGATGTTTTTCTCAAACTGATCACCAAAAGGAAGATTCGGATCGAGCAGGAGCAGCGCCTGCGTGGGACTTGGGAAGCTGCCAAGAATTCCGCCGGTTGTCAGGTCCATGAGGCCGCCAAGTTCGAGGCAAAAAGTATCGTTACCCAACTCAAATCCGCCAAAGAAGCGGTCCAAGAGGTCGAGTTGAAAATGAAGGCGGCAGCGGAGCAATTTGTCGAATACCGGTGCCTGCTATCAATTCCAGGTTTTGGCCCCATTGTTTCCGCCATGGTGCTTGCTGCAATTGGCGATGCTTCACGGTTTGAGCACCGCAGACAAGTACTCCGCCTGGCCGGGTTGGACCTTAGCGCCTCCCGCAGTGGCAACACCAGCAATACCGCCATACCGGTGATTTCGAAACAGGGCAAAGCCGCCTTGCGGTATGCGCTGGTGCAGGCGGCCCAGGTGGCCTCCAATTTGAACCCGACCATCAGGAGTTACTACAGTGGTCTAATCAAGGGGCGCGAGTATGAACGCGGCATCAAGATGAAAATGAAGGTTAAGCTGGCTGCAAAGATGCTGGTAATCGCCTGGACGCTGATGAAGCGCAAAGAACTATTTAACCCTTCCTGCTTCACGGTATAGAACCACCTTGCCCGAAGCAGGCAGTAGGCGAGATGAGCCCGTTCAACAACGTTGAGGCATACGACCTCGGGAGGGACAATACTGGGCCTCTCACTGAATCTTGAAGCTTGGATAAGGAATGATGGACGGCCCCGTTCCCAATGCGGGCGGGGGATGTCGGATACCAGTAACGATTTATGCTCAAGATTCGCCAATAGTGAACAGCTCGCCACTCATTACATCGTCAAGGGAGTAGTGTGCCCGGAGTTGACCTCAGATTCTAACTATTTGATTTTAAAAGAACGTTTTTTCAGCTTGACAGGATCACTATAGAATGTCCCCAAAGTGCCACCAATTCTTGGCCATTGACGCTGACAACGAATCCCGGTGCACCCATTTAAAAAACCTAACGATTTCTAAAGTCTAGA
>JARRKW010000423.1:0-5734 GCA_037387645.1 Desulfuromonadaceae bacterium | reverse complement strand
GCCCACAACAATGAGTTCCTAGTGTCCCGCTTGGTCAGTCCTTTTAGATAATTCTGTGGCATTTTGATCGCTGGCAAGGCGTGTCGACACAGGCCCAGCCAGCGCTAAGCCGAGGAGACGCCACTCGCAATGGCTACAACCTAGCGCATTCACAATGGGTTGTAAACATTACGTTCCTAAATCACGACTCACGCGCATTCAACTGCCCCATATCCCATTTAACGTCGTCAGCAGAATGCCGTCCAAGTTCTTTGGCAACAATTCCCTTGAGCTGAAATTTTTCTCATAACACATCTGCTTCGTCAACCACCAGAACAATTGACACATTTCGGCATATTGACCGGTCTTTTCAATGCACGATCGAGCCATTTTGAGCCCGAATCTTTTCTCTACCAACTAACCAGCTTAATTTATTAGATATTTCTACTCATCAGAAACAATGATCAACTGGCACGATATATGTAATTTATTGGTTCCAGACATTTTCTTGCCGTTTTCTCCCTGAGACAAGGAGCTTTTTCATGCGTAGCCTGGGATATGTCCTCCTGGTGGTCGGTTTGCTGCTTTTGTCGGTCGTTTCTGTTCTGGGTTGCGAACTGGTCGAAGGACGGGTATTGGACGCGCTGACCGGGACCGGACTTTCCGAAGCCGTGGTGACCTGCGGAGCGAACGTTACCCGTGTCGATGCCGATGGCCGGTTTGCCGTCTACTCCCATGGTGTCCCCCTGCGGATCAGGGCTGCCGGTTACCGGCGGGTCGAGGTGCCGCCCGAACAGGCAACCGAAATCACTCTGGACCCCTTTACCCCCAAGGCGCTCTATCTCTCCTTTTACGGCATCAGTGCACCGAGCCTGCGCAATCCCGCCCTTGAGCTGATCAAAAATACCGAACTCAACGCCCTGGTCATCGACATCAAGGGAGACCGGGGCATGGTAAGCTATCCCAGCCAGGTAGCGCTGGCCACAGAAATTGGCGCCCAGAAAGTGATCACGGTGCGGGACCCGAAAGCCCTGCTGGCGTCGTTGCAGCAGCGTGGGATCTATACCATCGGCCGGATCGTGGTATTCAAGGATGATCTACTGGCAGGGACCAGACCCGAACTGGCGGTAAAAAACCCCTCCGGCGCCCCCTGGCGCGATGGTGAGAAGCTACGCTGGGTCGATCCCTTTGCCAGTGAGGTCTGGGAATACAACATCGCCCTGGCCGAGGAAGCGGCGGCCCTCGGGTTTGATGAAATTCAGTTCGATTACATGCGTTTCCCTGAACGTGCCGGACTGGTTTTTTCCCGGGAAAACATACAGGCGAACCGGGTTGAAGCCATCACCGGTTTTCTGGCCGCGGCCCGAAAACGACTGAGTCCGTATAACGTGGCCCTGGCGGGCGATATTTTCGGTTATGTCTGCTGGAACGAGAACGATACCAACATCGGCCAGCAGCTGGAATGCCTGGCCGAACATCTCGACTATATCTCACCGATGCTCTACCCTTCGGGGTTCTCTTCCGGAGTCGGCCGCTACCACAACCCGGTGGCCAATCCCTACGAAATCATTTCCCTGTCCCTGAACAAGGCACAGCAACGAACCGGCCTCTCGGCTCTCCGTTTTCGTCCCTGGTTGCAGGCCTTTCGGGATTACGCTTTTGACCGTCGCCACTTCGGCGCCAGCGAAATCCACTCGCAGACCAGCGCCTCTGATGAGTTCGGCTCCAACGGTTGGATGCTCTGGAATCCCCGCAATGTCTACAGTTCGGCGGGGTTAAAAGAAAAAAGAACGGATATCCTGGCCGAGTTGAAACCCACGAACTTTGTACGCTAGTTGGAATAAAACAGTCGACTTGGCACAGGGTTGATGTTTCGAGAGTGAACCTTCGACCTCCTTGCATATTGCTCTGTTCACATTTATTCTGTAACAGTGTGACAAATTGGTTTTTCTTTGAAAACCAACTGATTTTACATGTTTTTCGGCTATAAAATGGATTCATTTCGAATTCATCCAAGAAGATTTTCACAACCGTTCCGCAGCTCGCCATCGAACAATCCGAGCGGACGTAAACAACTTGCAGTGTGCATCGGCCGGGCTATAATTGGCGCAGTAAAAGGTTGGACCTTTAAAAATCTGCAGGTGAAAAAACGTGAAACGACATTTTGGGTTGATCCTTTTGTGCGTCTCGTGGTCAACAACAACCAATAAACCTCCTCAGGAAAAGACCTCGGCGCCGTGCCACAGGCCTTTTCCATTTTATTCCCCGAAAAACATCGACCGAAAGGAGCAAAAAAATGAATAAAAAATACAGGCAACTGATCCAGTCCATGGTCTATGCCGTGGTTCTTTCGTTGGCCTTGAGCGTTCCGGCCCTGGCTGGCAAAGGAGGTGGTGGTGGCGGGATGTCCGATTCGACCAAGTCGGGACGGGACGTTGGGATGGAGCGATCCTGGGAGAAACAGGAGCAGAACATTTACCAGGACCGATCCAGCGATCAGAACCGGCAACGCATGGAACATGAATATCAGGTGCGCGACCGTGAAAAAACTCCCGAAGGTAAAATGAAAGAGCATGAAGAACAGTCTCGCCAACGAATCGAGAAGGAAGAACACAAAATCAACAAAGGCGATGAAAAACAGCTCAAGGGACAGGAAAAACAACAACAGAAAAAGATGGAACAGGAACAGAAAGAATTAGGCAAAGGCTCGGAACAGGGTCAGACACAACGTGAAGAAAACCGTCGCAAATGGTGGAAGTTCTGGGAATAATTCCCTCTTAAACGACACGATCCGACGAGCTTCTGCGTCGCGGCTCGACCATCACCCCTTCCGTATGCTTTCCATCGCCCCGGTCCCATGACCGGGGCGTTCGTATATGACGAGCTCGGACCGACCAAAATCCTGCATGTCTACGAACCGGGCATCGGCCTGAAAGCGGTGCTGGTGGTGGACAACGTGGCCGCGGGACCTTCCGTCGGCGGCATCCGCATGGCCGTCGACGTCAGTACCGAGGAATGCTTCCGGCTGGCCCGGGCCATGACCATGAAAAATGCCTCGGCCGGGCTCGCCCACGGCGGCGGCAAGGCGGTGATCTACGGCGATCCCAAAATGCCCCGGCAGAAAAAAGAGCTCCTCATCCGCGGTCTCGCCAATGCCCTGCGGGACATCAAAGAATACATCCTCGCCCCGGACATGGGAACAGACGAGGAATGCATGGCCTGGATCAAGGACGAGGTCGACCGGGTGGTCGGCCTGCCGCGGGAACTCGGCGGCATCCCCCTGGATGAGATCGGCGCCACCGGCTGGGGTCTGCGCCATGCCACCGAAGTCGCCCTGGAGTATTGCGACTTTCCCCTGGCCGGCGCGCGCCTGGTGGTGCAGGGCTTCGGCGCCGTCGGCAAGCATGCCGCCCGCTTTCTCTGGGCGCGTCAGATTCCGTAGGTTCCATCTACCAGCCTCGCGGCCTGAACATCGACCGGCTCATCGGTCTCAAAGAGGAAGGCAAAAGCGTCGACGATTATGGCGACGGCCAAAAGGGGGATCGAGATGCAGTCATCGGCATGGATTGCGACATCTGGATTCCCGCCGCCCGCCCCGACGTCATCCATACCGACAACGTCGGACAACTCAAGGCCAAACTGGTGGTGCAGGGGGCCAACATTCCCATCACCCACGAGGCGGAGCGGCTACTTCACGAACGGGGCGTGTTGTGCGTTCCCGATTTCATCGCCAATGCCGGCGGGGTGATCTGCGCCGCCATGGAATACAAGGGCGCCTGTGAAAACACTGCCATGGCGGCCATCGAAGAAAAACTGCGTCACAACACCAGACGGGTGCTGGATGCGGTCAAGCAGCAAGGAATCCTGCCCCGGCAGGCGGCGGTGGAACTCGCCCAGCAACGGATCAAACGGGCGGTCAGCTTCAGGCGCTGGTCGGTTTTTTAACCCCATCATCCTTTAACGTCGGTTTTTGCCACGGAGACACGGAGGCACAGAGAACACCCTTGGCTTGATTTTTCGTTTACCAAAGCATCTAATAAACAGCCATTCTTTGCCTAAAAACTTGACGCAACTGGGCTCCAAAACTCTGTGTCTCGGTGTCTCTGTGGCCAATGGAGAAGTGATATGTACCGGATTCGTTTTCACGGCCGGGGTGGTCAGGGCATGAAGACCGCCAGCCGGATTCTGGGAACGGCCCTGTTCCGGGCCGGATTCGAGGTACAGGATGCGCCCCGCTACGGTGCCGAACGGCGCGGCGCGCCGATCTTCGCCTACGTCCGGGCCGACCGCAAGCCGATTCACGAACGCGGCATCATCGCTAATCCCGATCTGGTCATTGTCGCCGACGATACCCTGGTGGCCGTACCGGCCGCCGGCGTACTGCAGGGCATTGATACCCACACCCTGCTGCTGATCCACAGTCGGCAGGACCTGGAACAGTGGCGGCACCGTCTCAAGCTGCCGGGAGCGCTGCTCGTGCTGCCGGCGGAGGCAGAACAGGTCGAGGCACGCTATCTGGGAACCGTCTGCGCCGCAGCCGCCGCCTCTCTATTGGGCGACATCTCCTGGGAGACCCTGGAGGCGGCCCTGCAAGAAGAGCTTGCGCAGTTGGACGCAACCGTGGTAACAGCCAACCAGGACCACGCCCGCAAGGCCTACCACCAGATGCACCCTTACCGGGGAGTGTTCATCCCCGGCCTGACGCCCACCGCCTACAACTACCAACCGCCGCAATGGATCGACCCGGTCTACGAAGGGGAGCGCTCGGTCCCGGCCATCCATGCCGCCCGCAGCAGCGAACGGGTTCCCACCGGCCTCTGGCGCACCCGGCGTCCGGTCATCGATCCGGCGCGCTGCCGGCACTGCGGCTGGCTGTGCAGCACCTTCTGTCCCGACGGAGTCATCCAGGTCGATGCGGAAGGCAAGCCGCAGATCGACTACCAACACTGCAAAGGGTGCCTCATGTGTCTGACCCAATGCCCCCATCACGCCATCACCACCGTCCCGGAAGAGCAGGCGGAAGAAACCGGAGGCAAGTCATGAAGCGGAAACTGTTGACCGGCAACGGCGCGGCGGCCTGGGGAGCACGGCTGGCCGGGGCCGAGTACCTCCCCGCCTTTCCCATCACACCACAGACGGAGATCATCGAAACCCTCGCCCGCTGGATCGCCGCCGGCGAACTGGACTGCCGCATGACCACCCTCGACTCCGAACATTCCATGGTCACCGCCGCCGGCGCCGCCGCCGTCACCGGGGTACGGGTCTTCAGCGCCACCTCCAGCCAGGGCTTGCTCTACGCCATGGAGATGCTCTACACCGTGGCCGGCTGGCGGGCGCCCTTCGTGCTGGTCAACGTATCGCGCGGCCTGGCCTCGCCCATCACCCTGGAACCGGATCACAACGACATCCTGGCGGCCCGCGACAGCGGCTGTCTACAGCTGCACTGCGCCAGTTGCCAGGAGGTGCTCGACGGCATCCTACTGGCCTATCGGCTGGCCGAGGACGCGCGGGTGCGGCTGCCGGTGATCGTCAACCTGGACGGCTTCTATCTGTCCTTCACCCGCGAACCGGTCCAGCTCCCCACGGCAGAGGCGGTGGCCCGCTTTCTCCCCCCATTCGATGAGCAGAATCTCGGCTTTCGCGCCGGCGCCCCCTTGAGCGAGGCGCCGGCCGTGCTGGGAGGCTCGCCCTACTCCTACTTCCGCTACCAGAATCACCTGGCCGCCAACAACGCCCTGGCGGTATTTGCTGAATG
>JARRKW010000422.1:0-4092 GCA_037387645.1 Desulfuromonadaceae bacterium | reverse complement strand
GCGAGTTGCATTTTGTCGACTCCCTCGATGAGATTCCCCCAGCTTTCCGCCGAGATGCCCAGCGCCTGGAGCAGTGACCCCCGGTTCAGGGGAGTGTTCCGTAGATATCGGGACGCCGGTCCTGGTAACAGCGAATCTGGGAACGGTAATCGACAAGTTCCTTGAAATCGAAGCGGGCGATCAGTTCCACATCCTCCTCGCCTCCCTCGGCCAGGACTTCACCGCGGGGCGCCAGCAGCAGGCTCATGCCGAAAAAGTCCAGCTTGCCCTGAATGCCGCAGCAGTTGGTGGCCGCCACGAACATCTGATTTTCCATGGCCCGCGCCCGCAGCAGAGTGCGCCAGTGATCCTGGCGGGGTTTGGGCCATTCGGCGCAGAGGCAGAGGATTTCGGCTCCCTCCAGAGCCAGCTTGCGGAACAGTTCGGGAAAGCGCAGATCGTAGCAGATGGCGACGCCGATGCGGCCGACGGAAGTGGCTGCCACCAGGGTCTGGTTGCCGGCGGTCAGGAATCGATCCTCACCCATATTGGAAAACAGATGCAGTTTCCGATAGCTGCCGACGAGCCGCCCCTGGTCCATCAGATAGGCGGTATTATACAGCCGACCCAGGTTTTTCTCCGGCAGGCTGCCGACAACCACCAGGTTCAGCTCGGCGGTCAATTGCTGGAGGGTTTCCAGTACCCGGGGGGTTTGTTCGGCCAGTTCGGCAAGATGCTTGTAGTCGTAACCGGTACTCCACATTTCCGGCAATACCGCCAATTGGGCTCCCCGGTCCCGGGCCCGACGCAGCCCCGCAACCGCTTTGGCCAGATTGGCTTCCACCGCGCCCAGTTGAATATTGAATTGCACCGCCGCAACGCCAATTCCATCGTGCATCAGACGCCTCCTGTTTCGGCCCAAATTCCGCTCTACCGGAAAAGCCAGGGTAAAATCTTCTTGTTTTTCACCGACATGGTGCCTATTAAATGCGCACTGAAGGGGAAGAAATGGTGAATCTTTAAGTGAACTAATATGCCCTTGACAAAAAAAGAGAAAACTGGTAATTCACGTTCTCGCGCCATTTTAGCACACATGATTGTTTCAAAAATTTGCTTTTTGTTTTATTTTTATTTGTTCCTGGCGCCATTCTGTTACATCGTTCAATCGATGGGCGGATTGTTCAACCAATCCGTATACGCTAACCGTTAACCTGTATACAACACTGTATAATACTGTATACATTAACCGCTACCATAAAAAGGGTTGCCAATGGCCAAAGTCGCCACATTTTTTGTCATGCTTACGTTCTGGGTAATCATGTCAGGGATGTTCGATGGTTTCCATCTTCCCCTGGGAGTGTTTTCCTGTCTGCTGGTTGCTCACTTCAGCCACAAGCTTCTTTTCTACGGCGAACCCGGAACCTGGGTTCGTGGTCTGGTCGGATTCGTCCTCTATCTGCCCTGGCTGTTGTGGGAAATCTTGCTGGCGAATCTGCAAGTCGCCTACGTGGTGTTGCATCCGCGCATGAAGGATCTGCTCGATCCCCAACTGGTTCGCTTCAAGACCAGTCTCAAACGGCCCATTTCCAGGGTCACCCTGGCCAACTCCATTACCCTGACCCCGGGCACCATTACCGTCAATATCGAAGACGATGAATTCCTGGTTTATGCCCTGACCAAAAGCGCTGCGGAATCGTTGCCCGGTAGTTCCATGGAACGTCGCATCGCCATAGCTCTGGAAGGGGGTAAGTAAATGGAACAGGTTTTTGTTGCAACGGCCATTGCCCTGGTGCTGCTGATGTTCCTGACCCTGTACCGGGTGGTCGCCGGGCCGACCATTCTCGACCGCATTCTGGGCGGCAACGTCATCGGTACCAAGACGACGGTTCTGCTTTTGCTCATCGGTCTGCTCTACGACAATATCAGCATGTTCGTCGATATCGCTATCGCCTATGCCATGCTCAACTTTATCGCCACTCTGGGAGCGACCAAATACTTCTTGCGCCGCAAAAATGTTCATCTTGAAGAAACCCAGGAAGGGGGCCAACCATCATGAATATCGTCACTACGGCTCTAATCGTCCTCGGCCTGCTCTTTTTTGCCATCGGTACCCTCGGTGTACTGCGGCTGCCCGACTTCTACACTCGGGCTCACGCCGCCGGCAAGTGCGATTCGCTGGCCTGTGTCCTGATCATTGTGGCCGTCGCGCTCTTTAATCTTACGGTTCCGTCCCTGGCCAATGTGCTGGTCACCATCAAGATTCTGTTCATCGCGGTCTTCGTGTTTGTGGCCAGTCCCACGGCCACCCATGCGATTATGGAAGCATCTCTGCTGACCGGTGTCGAACCCTGGACCAAGGAGAATAATGTCCTCTTTATCGGCGCCATTTTGCGCACCAGTCGGAGGAGTAAAGATTGAAAGCTCTTGCCTTCATAGCGACCCTGATCACCGGTCTTTTGCTGCTGTACGGCACCAAGGACTTTGCCGCCTGGGGAGATCCCGATTCACCGGCCAATCAACATCTGTCGCCGGTCTACATTACCAAGGCGGTTGAACAGACCCATGTGCCCAACATTGTTACCGCAGTGCTGGGGGACTATCGGGGTTACGATACCATGTTCGAAACCGTCGTTATTTTCTGCGCCGGTATGGCTGTCGTCAGTGTTCTGAGGAGAGATAAGTCATGAAACAGCTGCAAGCCCGCGCCGACAATCGCCCTCTGGGGGACAGTCTCATCGTCCAAACCGGGGTGCGGCTGCTGGTGCCCTTTATCCAGCTTTTCGGCCTGTATGTCATCGTGCATGGCCATTACAGTCCCGGTGGTGGTTTCCAGGGGGGCGTTATCCTGGGATCTTCTTTCATCCTGCTTTCCCTGGCCTACGACCTGAAGACCTCGATCAAACATTTTTCGGTACGCGCCAATGCCGTTCTGAGCAACACCGGCGCCCTGATCTATACCGGAACCGCCGCCCTTTGCGCGGTTATGGGTGGCCTGTTTCTGGATTACAGCGCCCTCGACAAAATCATTCCCCTGGGGGTGATCGAATGGCGTTCCTTCGGCATCTTCGTGGTCGAGGTCGGAGTCGGGCTGGCGGTTATGAGCATCATGTTGTCGCTGTTCTGGGATATCACTTCCGGCGGCGAAATGGATGAAGGACTCTGATATGGATGGAATGCTTCAGGAAATAGTCGCGAAATATAATTATTGGATTTACGTGGTGCTGATGATGATCGGGTTTTACGCCATGATCGGCAAACGTAACCTGGTGAAGAAGCTGCTGGGGATGAACATCTTCCAGACGGCCATCATTCTGTTTTTCATCTCCGCCGGGGTCAAACGCGGCGGCGGCATTCCGATTCTCGACAAGCACCATGCCCTTGAGTTCGGCGTGAATGCCAGCCAGATCGTCAACCCCCTGCCGCACGTGCTGATGCTGACGGCCATCGTCGTTTCGGTCAGTGTCACCGGGGTGGCCCTGGCCGTCATGCAGCGCATCTACCGCGAATACGGCACGCTTGAAGAAGACGAAATTCTGGAGAGGATCAGCGAATGACGACCAACAATCTGCACATGTATGCCCTGGCCGCGCCTTTGCTGACCGCCTTTTTCGTCAACCTGCTCGGCCGCCTGTCCCGCAACTGGATCGCGCCGCTGGTGCTGCTGTCCCTCTGCTTTTCCAGTGTCTTTTCGGGCGTCACCCTGTTCCGGGTGCTGAAATCCGGTTCCTACAGCTACACCGTGGGGAACTGGCAGCCGCCCTTCGGTATTGAGCTGATGGTGGATCATCTGAGCGCCCTGATGATGGTGCTGATCAGCGTCGTCGCCCTGCTGGCCACCATGGCCTCGCTCAAGTGCGTCGAGCGGGAACTGCCGGGGGCGGAGCATCAGTTCTTCACCCTCTATCTGATTCTCATCGCCGGCCTGATCGGGCTGGTTCTCACCGCCGACGCCTTCAACCTCTATGTGCTGCTGGAAATCACCTCCATCACCACCTACGGTCTGATCGCCATGGGCAAGGGGCGGGCGCCCCTGGCCAGCTTCAATTACATCATCATGGGCTCCATCGGTGCCTGTTTTTACCTGCTGGGGGTCGGTTATCTCTATATTCTGAC
>JARRKW010000421.1:0-2455 GCA_037387645.1 Desulfuromonadaceae bacterium | reverse complement strand
CGTAGCCGAGCATGACCCCCAGGGCGTTGTTGCTTTCGTGGGCGACCCCCGAGGAGAGCACGCCCATGGAGGCCATTTTCCCCTGCTGAGCCAGGGTTGCTTCCATCTGCCGGTTGTGCTGAATGATGCCGGTCATTTTATTGAAGGAAGCGGCCAGCTCGCCCAGTTCATCATTGGATTCCACCGGGATGCGCTGGTCGAGGCGGCCCTTTTTGATCTGCCGGATGACGGTAATCATATTGCGAATGGGCTCGGTCAGAATGCGGGAGGCCAGCAGCAGCAGGGCGACGGCGATGGTGGCGATGACCAGCGGCAGAATCAGCATGATGGCCATGATCCGCCATTTGATGAGGTTGGCCTCGTGGAAAAATTCATCTTCGTAGGAACTGACGGCAATGATCCAGTCCCAGGGTTGGTAGTAGCGGTAGCGGACAATTTTCATGCGGGGTTCGGTGTCGCCGGCATTTTTCCAGGGATAACGGATCCAGCCGTCTTTTTGTTGGAGCATTTCGCGGATGAAGTAGCGGCCGTCCGAGTCCTGGCTGGCGGCAATATTCTGACCCTCCGCTTCGGGATGGATGGTGAGCGTGCCCTGATGGTCCAGGCAGAAGATGTAGCCGGTCTGGCCGACCCGTTTGTCCTTGATTTTACCTTTGAGGTCGTTCAGGGATTGCTGCGCAAAGGCCTCATCCTCGCTGGTTTTTTCAATGTAGCCGCCGGTGGCGATAACCCAGTCCCAGGCGGGGAAGTAGCAGTAGGCCACAATTTTATTGCGGAAGATGCGATCCCCCAAAGATTCGTTGCGCCAGGGATAGCTGGAAAACAGGATCTGGCCCGGTTCGGAACGAAGTGCCGACTGAATCAGCTCGCGGATGAAATAGCGACCCTGCGAATCCTGCTCGGCGAGAATGTTTTCCCCTTCGCGGGCCACATGGAGCAGCAGGTCGCCGGTCCGGTTGAGGACGAAGGTATAGCCCCCTTCACCGAAATGAATCTGTTTCAATGCGGCCAGGGCCTGGGATTGAGCCGTTGCCAGGGGCAGGGCTCCGTTTTGCTGCTGCTGGTGGCGGGACTCAACCAGGGACGCGGCCAGTCGGGTCAGGGTGGCCAGTTCCTGTTCCAGGGCCTGCTGCCGATCCTGCTTGTAGAGCTGGAACAGCTGGTGGTGCGAATCGAGCAGATCGATGGTGAACTTGGCCATGTGATCCAGATCATCTTCGCTGGTCTGGGTGATGCCGCGGTAGGCCTGTTGGTTGGCCAGGATGCCGATGAGCCCGCCGATGAGAAAGATGGGCAGGATGACCAGGGGCAGGACCAGACAGATGATCTTGCCGCGCAGTTTCAGCCTGTTGAGAATTTTAAACTGGTAAAGCTTCATCATGTATGTGTGTGACGCCTTATCGGGTCGGTGGCCGGCGGAAGCGTGGCCCCTCAGTCGAGTTCCTGCGAGGCTTTGGGCAGAATAAAGGTGCTGCGGTAGTGACGAATTTCCAGCAGGGCGATCTTGATGGTGCTGACCACCGGGACGCCGATGATCATACCCAGCACGCCGTAGAGTTTGCCCCCCATGATAATGGCCAGAATGACCCAGAGGGGATGGAGATTGGACACCCGGGAAATAAGGATCGGAATGAGAATAAAATTATCGACAATGACCTGGGAAATGAGAATATAAACCACCAGAATCCACCAGAATTGCCCCCCCGTGCCGAGATCGACCAGGGCGATGAGGATGCCTGGGACCATGCCGATAATCGGTCCGATATAGGGGACCAGGTTGGTTATGCCGGCAAACAGGCCCAGCAGCGGGGCATAGCGGATGTCGGTGAGGGACAGGCCGAGAGAGACCACCACCCCGACGATAAAGGCTTCGAGCAGGCGGCCGCGAATGAAGTGGGCCATCTGCCGGCTGACCAGATAGGAGAGGTCGTGGACCATCTCGAAATAGCGATTGGGCGTCAGGGCCACGCACAGACGCAGAATGCGGTTGCCGTCACGGAGGAAGAAGAAGGAAAACAGCGGCACCAGCACCAGCAGGCTGCCGAGACGCAGGGCCGATTTCGGGGTTTCCACCAGAACCTGGGCCAGCAGTTGCTCCGCCATGGTGCGCGCCCGACCGGGCAGGTCGTAGGATTCGATATAGGGGAAGCGGTGCAGGAGATTGGCCTGTCCTTCCCGCAGCAGGGCAATGAGTTTGGCGGTATAGCGCGGCAGGTCGGTGCGCAGGGAATTCCACATCTCCTGCCAGTGGGGGCTGAACCAGGTCACGATGAGAAACATCACCGCGGTGACCAGCAGGTACACCACAAAGATGCTGGGGGTTCGGCTGAGTCGTTCCCGTTCGGCCAGGTTGACCAGGGGGTCGAGCAGGAAGGTGACGATGAGCGAGAGCAGGATGGGAAGGAACAGGCCGGTGGTGGCCTGTTGAATCAGCTGGATGAAGGTCGAGGCCGAG
>JARRKW010000420.1:0-3532 GCA_037387645.1 Desulfuromonadaceae bacterium | reverse complement strand
GCCAGTTTCTGAAACCGGGAGAAAAGGCGGAGGCAATATTCCCCCTTGCCGGCAAACAGGTCACCGCCCGCGAATATTGCAACCTGCACGGACTCTGGTCGGCCAAGGCCTGACCGTCACCTCGATTTCATCGCAAAGTCAAAAACGGCCGGATCCCCAAGGGATTCCGGCCGTTTTTCACGGGAGCCAGGGACGGCCTGCCAGCCGTCCGGTCGAGGGCACCATTATGGCTAGCGCCCCGCCGTGACAAAATGTTGAACCACCCGGACCAAATCCGCAGGCGGCTCCACGAATGCGACCCCCATGCCGGTCGGCAAACGGAAATTTTTCGCCCGGTCCAAAGGATTCACCCAGGCAACCCGCCCACGGCAGCGGTAAACATCCTCCGACTGGGACCAACAGAATTCGAGATCGAGCAGGGTATCCACCGGGAAACTTTTTTGGGTGGCGACAAAAACCCCGCCACAGTTCATATTCAGTGCGATGCCCTTATAAAATACCGGCGGAACCGACCCGAATTGCAGGGAAAAGCGTGTTTCAACCCGGGTCGAGGCGCGCTCGATAATCCGGAGAAAACGACAGACGGTTTTCATGGTCAGGGCGGCATCGAAGGGCGTGTAAAGATAATGCTCACAGCCCGCAGCCCGGCTCCGCATCAGGTCGATGGAACAGCCCGAACGGACCAACATGACGATGGAAACCGTACCAAACCGAGGGTCCTTCCTGAGACGCAGGCAGCAATCGTCCCCCTTTTTTCCCGCCAGATCCAAAGGCAAAATCACCAAAAGCGGCTGGTTCTTTTCAACCAGAGGAAGCACCTGATCCAATTGATCGAAAACCAAAAAATCGAATCCCTGCTGCGCCAGGAAAGAGGCTTCCAGAATATGCCGTAATTCCGGAATATCCGGGATAAGAACCTTTTTCATGAGTTACGCCCCCCTTCCTTACGGCGGTCACACCGCATGAGCCGCATCTCTCTCGCGAAAATCGGCCCGTCCGCCTAGCCTGCTCGGCAACGACCAGGACAATAGGTTTTTCTTGATATCAGCAAGGCAACAGCACAACAACCTGAGCCGGCATCCAGGGTCACGATCGTGTCGCTCAGGGCGGAGATCAGAACGGCCAGCGGCTCGCCATCCTCCCTGGTCAATTCCAGATGATTTCCCACCACCAGGTCGAGATGGGGGGGAACTTCCGTCCGGGCCACCTCCGCCACCATTTCCGGCCGATGCGGGCCGTAGGCCTGTTCCGCTGCCAGGGTCACGGTTTTCGACTCACCGGGCAACATGCCCAACACCGCCTGTTCAAACCCGCGGATCACCTCTTTGGCCCCGAGGGTGAATTCGAGGGGTTCTCTCCCCTCGGAACTGTCGAAAACCGTACCGTCGGCAAACCTGCCCGTATAATACACTTTCACCGAATCCCCTTTTTGGGCCGATGCCATGACAATTCCTTTCTCTTTTCCCGGGAGGCGGCGCCGCGCAAACAGGGCGGCACGGCCTCATTGGATTAACACCGGTTCCGCTACTTGATGGAAAGCAGCTCCACTTCAAAGATCAGGGTCGAAGTGGGGGCGATGACGGGCCCGGCGCCGCGTTCACCATAAGCCAGATCCGCCGGAATATAGAGCTGCCACTTGGAACCTTCCGGCATCAGTTGCAGCGCCTCGGTCCAACCGGGGATGACCCCGGAAACGGGGAAGGTGGCCGGTTCGCCCCGCTTGTAGGAACTGTCGAATTCGGTACCATCAACGAGGGTGCCGCGGTAATGGACCGAAACCGTATCGCTCTTGGTCGGTTTATTCCCTTTGCCGACCGTCAGAATTTTGTACTGCAAACCGCTGGGCAGGGTCATGACCCCTTCCTTTTTGCCGTTTTCCGCCAGAAAGGCATCACCGGCCCGCTTGTTCTTCTCGGCCAGTTCCCTCCCTTTGGCTTCCTGCTTGACCCTCATCTCCTGTTGAAAAGCCATGAGCGTGGCCCGGGCCTCATCCTCGGTGAGCAGGGTTTTTCCGGCCAGCGTGTCCTTGATGCCCTGAGCCAGCACGTCCGCATTGATGGCCACCTCACCGGCCGCGAAATCCCGGCCCAGACTCATACCGATGCCGTAACTGACCTTATCCATGGTGGAAACCAGTTTCTTGCCCTGCGCCTCATCCTGCTGCTCTGCGGCAGAGCAGACCCCGGCTATGGTGAACAGGGTCAGAACGGCAATCAGAATCTTCCTCATGAATGTATTCCTTTCAGAAAAGTGTGGTTTCAATCTTTTACTCCCCGACGCCCCCCCTGTCAAGGGGACAAATGGCCGACATCAGGGACCATTTTTCGCAATGTTTGAATGCGTTGAACCAGCGGCGGATGGGAAAAATAAAAGGCCGCGTACCAGGGGTGGGGATGCAGATTGGCCAGGTTGTCCCGGGACAGCTTGACCAGTCCGGAGGCCAGATCCTCCGGATTGCCGTGCAGGGCGCAGGCATAGGCATCCGCCTGCCATTCATCGCGGCGGGAAAACCAGCTCATCAGCGGGGTAAAGGGAAAGAGGACCAGACCGCCCAGCACCCAGAGCAGCACCCACTGGCCGGCAAAACCCAGGGGAGACAGGCCGAACAGACCCGGCAAACCGCCCCACTCGATGAAACGGTAGGCCAGATAGAAGCCGCCGAGAGCCAGCAGTTCGCTTTTGAGCAGACGTTTGAAAATGTGGCGTTTCTTCCAGTGGCCGACTTCATGGGCCAGAATGGCGAGAATTTCCTCCGGGGCCAGCTGTTCCAGCAGGGTATCGAACAGCACGATGCGCTTGACCCGGCCGATACCGGTGAAATAGGCGTTGGAATGGCGGCTGCGTCGGGAAGCGTCCACCTGAAAAACCCGACCGGCCGCCAGATCGGCCCGTTCCATCAGGCTGCGCACGGACCGCTCCAAATCCTCCTGCTGCAAGGGCTCGAAACGGAAAAACAGCGGCTCGATGAGATAGGGGGAAATCAGCATCAAAAAAAGGCTGAAAACGGTGAACAGACCCCAGCCCCAGAACCACCAAAAGGTCGGACTGACCTGCACCAGCCAGAACCCTCCGGCCAGCAGCAGTCCGAGCAGTAGCATGGAGATCAGCGTCCCCTTGAGCAGATCGCCGGCCCAGAGGCCGATACTCTGGGTATTGAACCCGTAGGCTTTTTCGAGGCGAAAATTGCGGTACAGACTGAAGGGAACATCCAGAACCGTTTTACCCAACAACAGCAGCAAAAAGAAGAGCACCCCGCTCCAGACGAACGAATCTGTCAGGGACCGGATCCAGTTATCGTAAATGGGCAACAGACCGGCAAAAACGAAGAACAGCAGCAGAGCACTGTCGAACAGTGACTCCACCAGCCCGAGACGACTCTTGGCCAGGGTGTAGTTGGCGGCCTGCCGCAGGGTCGCCGCATCGACGGCATCCTCGAAGCCGGCGGGGACACAATGGCCATGCGCTTTGAGATGCTTCAGATTGAGGGCGCGCAACCCGTAGCCGACGGCCAGAATCGCTAAATAGGAAAAGA
>JARRKW010000419.1:0-3907 GCA_037387645.1 Desulfuromonadaceae bacterium | reverse complement strand
ACTGCAGTTGCTCGGGCCCCTGGAGATCGATCTGCTGTATCAGAAAGAGGAACTCTTCATTCGGTTCAAGTGCCAAAATCAAGACGTTGCCGACGCCCTGTCCGCTGCTCGCGAGGAGCTCGTTAATTCCTTGAGCGCCTTCCCCCGGGCTTCCGTTTCCATCGGACTCGGCGCCGAACGTCCGGATCGAGCATTGATTCGAAAGTTGATCCCCGCAGAAAAAACCCTTCTGGATACGCGGGTCTGAGTTTGTTTGGATAAATGCATAAGCAGGAATTTACATCGGGTTGATCCTGTGTTATTGTTTCAGTGATGTTTAATTGATTTGTTCTAAGTTTTTTACAAAATGTTTTGGAACTGCCTTTGGGCAGGAAAGGAGGGGATATGCGTGCAATCGCCTTTCTATTCGTTTTTCTGTTGCTTGGGGCGGTATCGGTTGGGGCGGAAGCAGATGCCTCGTCGGCTCCGGCGCTGTTCAGCGGTTTTCAGTTTGGTGATCCGCCCCGGGAAGGTATGCTGTGTATGGCCGGGCCCTGTAGCACCGGTCAACAGGTCATAGGGCACCGGAATCCGAATCAACTTACCGCTGTTTATCGGTTGCCGAAAACCGAAAGCCGGCTCGGCCAGGTCGCTGTCTCGACGCCGCAATACTATTTTTTCCAGGATCAGCTGTCGCGTGTTCTTTTCCATCTCGACTGCGATGCCAAAAATGCCGAGTATTGCATGGATGCGGCGGCCGAGACGCTCAATGAATATTACGATATGACCCTGGTTCGTGAAACCTATTCCGCCCCGGCGCCGGACATGGCCTGGCTGACGCGACTTTATCGTACCGCCGCAGGACAGGAAGTGAAGATTGAACGGACCATGTATTCCGGTGTCTGGTCTTCTCCGGTCGTTGATTTCAACGATCCCACGCTGATGGATCAGTTGCGTTTTGCGGCCAATCCCAATTTCCGCCCTCATGCCGATTGACCAATACGACTTTACCCGCTGTAAACTTTGTGGTCAGAAAACCGCCGAGCCCGGGTATCGGCTCAAGGGGACTCGTCTGCTGGTTTGTCGCTCCTGCGATTTCCACTTCATCGATCATCTCGATGGTCTGCCGCAAGGACAACCGGACGAACCGGAACGTTCTCTGGATGTAAACGCCTGGAATTTCATTGAAGGAAAATTGAAGCGCAATCGCCGGCTGCTGGCCGAGCGTTGTGCCCTGGTGGCCCAGCAGATGGATCTCAAGCAGGCCAGGATTCTCGATATTGGTGCGGGAGTCGGACTTTTTTCCCATCTGCTTGAGGAAGCGGGAGCACAACCTTGCGGGATTGAACCCCAACTGGTGTTTCGGCAGTTTGCCCAGGAGAAATTCGGGGTGACGTTACGGGCCGAAACCGTTGACGCTCCCTATTGGCAGGAGGGCTTCCTCCGGTTTTTCGATCTGGTAACCCTCTGGGATACCCTGGAGCACCTGAATTTTCCCGTCGAAACCCTGCAGCAGGCCCTGCCGCTATTGAAGCCGGGCGGTCTGCTGGCCCTGGACACCCCCTCGCGGGATTCCTGGTACTACAAGATCAGTCAATGGTCGTATCGCCTCAGCAATGGGGCCAATCCTCTTTTTCTCAATTCCCTCTATTCGTCCAAACCCTTCCGTCACAAGCAGATCTTTACCGTTCGGCAATTGACCGATCTGGTCGAGGGTCTCGGCCTGAAAATCATCGCCTTGAATCGTTCCGGCCTGCTGGATCCCAGCAACAAAATCGTCCTGATCGCCCAGAAGCCCCTGGCTTAATTCAGTGCACCCGCTGTGTCCTGTGGGAGCGGCTTTAGCCGCGGTTGATCGTGCCGGCAGGCACTCGTCAATCCCGCTGCAATCTACTTAGGGGAAACTAGCGAAGCTGGTTGAGAAACTCGACGACCAGGGGGGTGAATTTTTCCGGTTCAACCAAAAAAGAGTCGTGACCGTAGTCGGACTCGATCAGATGATAGTTCACTGGTTTGCCCAGCTTGCGTAGGATGTTGACGACTTCTTCGGTTTGCGAGGGGGCATAGAGCCAGTCGGAGCTGAAAGCAAACCAGAGGGAAGGACAGCGCATCTGCTCCAGGGCGTCCTCCATGCTGTCGAAGTTCCAGGAAAGGTCGTACAGATCGAGCGCCTTGGCCAGGTAGAGGAAGGAGTTGGTGTCGAAGCGCTTGATAAAGCTGGTGCCGTTGTAGGCGAGGTAGCGCTCCACCTCGAACTGACCGAAGAAATCGGTCGGTGTAGATCGCCTGCCGGGCCAGGGCGTTGAGGGCGATGGCCATGGGAGAGGTGCGGCCGCTGCCGGCGATGGGGATGATGGAGCGCACCAGGTCGGGGTAGAGCAGCCCCCATTCGATGGCCTGCATGGCACCCATGCTGCCGCCGATCACCGTGACCAGGGAGCTGATGCCGAGTTGGTCGATGAGCAGTTTCTGAGCCCGGACCATGTCGCGGACCATAACCACCGGAAAACTCAGATTGTAGGCCTTGCCGGTGCGGGGATTGATACTGGTGGGGCCGGTCGAGCCTTTGCAGGAGCCGATGGTATTGGAGCAAAGGACAAAGTAACGGTCGGTGTCGAGTACCTTGCCGGGGCCGATCATGTCGTCCCACCAGCCCGGTTTCGGATCTTCCGGAGAATTTTTCCCGGCGGCATGGGCATCGCCGGTCCAGGCGTGAGTCACCAGAATCACATTGGAGCGGTCCCGGTTGAGGCTGCCGTAGGTTTCGTAGGCGAGGGTCAGTGGACCCAGCAGGCGGCCGCTTTCCAGTTGCAGTTCGACATCGAACTGGGCGTATTCGGTTTTGACGATGCCTACGGAGCTATTCAATCTGACCGCCTTTGCCGGGGGTGCCGGTCGGTGTGGGATGATATGAGTGTTGGCCGAACAAACAGGGCCCCTCGCCATCTGATGGCGAGGGGCCCTGGAAGTGATAATGCAACTTTGCAGGCTCCGTCCCCATCTTTCCCCGCTTTCGGCAGGGAAGGATTTAGCACCTGGCATCCCCCGCTATGCATAAGGGAGGACCGGTTGCTGTGGCTTCACAGGGCCTTTTCCCTCCACCACTCTCGATAAAGACGTTGTTCTATGTGAGTCTAGGATTGAACTCTAATAAAAAGCGTTCCCTTTGTCAAACGGATTCCGGCATGGCAAAAGGCATTTCAAGCATCGGGTTGCTATTGGACTGGTGGTGGTAAGTTGGACGGTAACTGTTGGGCCTGTCCTGGTTACTTCAGTTCGGCCACGGCTCGCAACAGCTGTGGCAGGTCGAGGTTTTCCGCCACGGGCCGACCCAGCTCCTCGCCCTGGCGACGCAGCAGGCTGAAGCGTGGCTGCCGATTGCCATCCCCATCCTTGCTCAACTGGGTCACCAGGATGCCGGCGTCGGCCAGTTGCACCTGGGCACAGGAGTTGGGACAGCCGGATAGCGCCCAGGACAGCTGTTGGCCCGCGGAATTCAGGGCGTCCAGGACCTGGCGGGCCAGTTCGCCGGTTGGAGCCAGCCCCATTTTGCACAGCTGATTGCCGACGCAGATGCGGCAGCTATGTTCCGCCCGGTTGGCGGCGGGGGGCAGCTCGGCCGCCAGGGTCTGCGGATGAGGCCCTGTGGATCGGCACAGGCCAGGTTCTGGTTGGCGGTAAGCAGGAGAAAGCCATCGCCCTGTTCCCGGATGGTCATGGCCAGCCGGCGCAATAAAGAGGAGGACAGTTCCCCGGCGAAAATCGGGAACTCCGTCCATTCCACCGGTTCCGGGACAGCGGTAAGGGCCGGTTCCAGGGATTGAAAGGGCAGAGATTGGGGGTGTCGGCTGCGTTCCTGCTCGATCAGCTCCCGGAGTCGGGTTTCACCGAGGTGCTCAGCCAGATGCTTGAGACGTTTCGGCGCTGG
>JARRKW010000418.1:0-2464 GCA_037387645.1 Desulfuromonadaceae bacterium | reverse complement strand
TGTGGGGACCAATGGCGAAATGGCCCTCTACGCCTCCGGTCGCGGGTGGGTGACTTCGGTTCCGGCCGGACCGGCTTTTGAGGGAGGGGAGATCGGCTGCGGCATGGCGGCGTTGCCGGGAGCTGTCCGGCATGTGACCGTGCACGAGGATTCCTGGGAACTGGAGACCGTGGACGACCTTGCCCCCTGCGGGGTCTGCGGCAGCGGTCTGGTCGCAATCATCGCCGCCGCCCTCGATGGCGGATTGATCGACCGACAGGGAACCATCGTGACGGCCGACCGGATTCAGACCAATCTTTCCCGTTATATTGTGGCAACGGCCGACGGGCCGGCGTTGCGGCTCTACCGTGATGCCCGCATCGATCTGCTGCTGACCCAGCAGGATATCCGTCAGTTTCAGCTGGCCAAGGGAGCGGTTCGAGCCGGAGTCGAGTGTCTGCTGCAGCGAGCCGGGGTTTTGGCCGATCAGGTGGAGGAGGTAGTTCTGACCGGCGCCTTCGGTTTTTCTCTGTTGCCGAATGTTTTGAAAAGGGTTGCCATTCTGCCGGAAACCGTGGTAGAAAAAGTTCGATTTATGCCGGCCGGAGCTCTCGCTGGCGTGATCAGGTTTCTGCGCGAACCCCGGGCTGTCGGAGTTCTCGATGCTTTGACCGGGACTTTGCGCCCCTATCCCTTGTCGGGGACGCCGGCCTTTGAAAAGGCTTTTTTGCGTGCATTGGACTTCTGAAAAAAACCGCCTGATGACGGTTTTTTCTTGTTTTTGGATAACGTAAACGGGACCCGGAGCTTTATGTGTTTCAGGCCCCCGCGGTTTTACACCTTCATTTAAGCGATGAAAGGAAAGAGTGTGGCAACCATCAAACGCGCCCTCATCAGTCTGTCGGATAAAACCGGCATTGTTGAATTCGCCCAACGGCTTACCGGCTACGGCGTGGAAATCCTTTCTACCGGCGGTACCGCCAAACTGCTGCGTGACCAGGGTCTGCAGGTCAAGGATGTTTCCGAGTTTACCGGTTTTCCCGAAATGCTCGACGGCCGGGTCAAAACCCTGCATCCCAAGGTCCATGGCGGTTTGCTCGGCATGCGCGACAACGCGGCGCATCAGGCGCAGATGGCGGAGCACGGCATTGAACCCATCGACATGGTGGTGGTGAATCTCTATCCCTTCGAAGCGACGGTCGCCAAACCCGACTGTAGCCTGGAAGACGCCATCGAGAACATCGATATCGGTGGGCCCACCATGCTGCGCAGTGCCGCCAAGAACAATCGTGATGTGACCGTGATAGTTGACTGCCGCGATTATGCCGCCGTGCTCGATGAAATGGCGGCCAACGAGGGCGCCGTTTCCCGGGAAACCAACTTCCGGCTGGCGGTGAAGGTCTATCAGCACACCGCCGCCTACGACGGCGCCATTTCCAACTGGCTCGGCAAAAAGCTGGACGACGATTCCGCTCAATTCCCGCCGACCTTGACCCTGCAGGTTCACAAGGCCCAGGGCATGCGCTACGGCGAGAATCCCCATCAGAACGCCGCTTTCTACGTGGAGAAGAACGTTACCGAAGCCTCCATTGCCACCGCTCGGCAATTGCAGGGGAAGGAACTGTCCTATAACAATATCGGGGATACCGATGCCGCCCTGGAGTGCGTCAAGCAATTCACCGAAGGACCGGCCTGCGTTATCGTCAAACATGCCAATCCCTGCGGCGTGGCCCTCGGCCAGGATCTGCTCGATGCCTACAATCGGGCCTTTTCCACCGATCCCGAATCCGCTTTCGGGGGGATCATCGCCTTCAACCGCGAACTCGACGCGGCCACCGCCAAGGCCATTTGCGACAAGCAGTTCGTGGAGGTGATTATCGCCCCGGCGGTTGCGCCGGAGGCGGTGGCAGTTGTCGCCGCCAAGAAGAACGTGCGCCTGCTCGAATGCGGTTTCTGGCCGGCCGAACCGGCCCAGCGCCTCGATTTCAAACGGGTCAATGGCGGCTTGCTGGTGCAGGATACCGATCTGCTGCTCTCTGACGACATCAGGGTGGTGACCAAGCGGGCACCGACCGAGAAGGAAATGACCGATCTGCTGTTCACCTGGCGGGTGGCCAAGTTCGTCAAATCCAACGCCATTGTCTATGGCCAGGGCGGTATGACCATCGGGGTCGGTGCCGGTCAGATGAGCCGGGTCAATTCGGCGCGGATTGCCGCCATCAAGGCCGAACATGCCGGGTTGGAAGTCAAGGGCTCGGCCATGGCATCGGATGCCTTCTTCCCCTTCCGCGATGGCCTGGACAATGCCGCTGCGGTTGGCGTAACGGCCGTTATTCAGCCGGGCGGTTCGATCCGTGACGCGGAAGTCATCGCTGCGGCCGATGAGCATGATATTGCCATGGTCTTTACCGGGATGCGGCACTTCCGCCATTAGAAATACAGCGATTAGTGATTGGTGATTAGATATTAGGTTACTCACCAATAA
>JARRKW010000417.1:0-2474 GCA_037387645.1 Desulfuromonadaceae bacterium | reverse complement strand
GCCGTGGCCCTGGTTTTTCCCAACAGCTATCACCAGGCCATGAGCAATCTCGGTTTCCTGTCGATCTACCAGCTGCTGAACGCGCGCGACGACACCCTGTGCGAGCGTTTTTTTCTCCCCGATGTCGAGGAATTGCCGGAATACGAAAAGTCCGGCACGCCCCTGTTTTCCCTGGAATCGGGGCGACCGCTCACGGATTTCGACCTGGTCGCCTTTTCCCTCTCCTTTGAAAACGATTATCTCCATCTGCCGCGCATCTTCGAACTGGCCCAGCTGCCCCTGTGGAGTGCCGAGCGTGGCGACCGTTATCCGCTGGTGCTGGCCGGCGGCATCTGCGCCTTTATGAATCCGGAACCGCTGGCGGAGATCTTTGATCTGTTTGCCGTCGGCGAAGGGGAAGTCGTCCTGCCGCCGTTACTGGAACGGCTGGTAACCTCCGGAGAAATCGATCGCACCCCTCTGTTGCGCCGGTTGGCGCAGCTGCCGGGGATTTATGTGCCCGCCTGTTATGAGGTCCGCTATGGAACCGACGGCACCATTGCCGGCTGGGAGGTGGCGGCCGGGGCGCCGCCACGGGTTCGGCGCCGGTGGCTGCCTGATCTCGATGCGTGGCCCAGCCGCTCCTTCGTGCTGACCGAACAGACCGAGTTTTCCGACATGGCCTTGACCGAGGTTTCGCGGGGCTGTGCCCGGGGCTGCCGGTTCTGCGCCGCCGGATTTTTGTATCTGCCGCCGCGGGAGCGGAGTCTGGCCAACCTGCTGGAGCAGGTGGAGCTGGGACTGTGCCAGCGGGAAAAGGTGGGTCTGGTTGGCGCGGCGATTTCCGACTATTCCCGCAGTACGGATCTGCAGCAGGAAATTCTGGCGCGCGGCGCCAAGGTTTCGGTGGCCAGTTTGCGCATCGATTCCCTCAAGGAGGCAGAGATCGAGGCCCTGTGTCAGTCCGGTCATCGCACCGTCGCTCTGGCACCCGAAGCGGGCAGTCAACGGCTGCGTGACGCCATCAACAAGGGGGTGGACCGCCAGCAGATTCTGGACGCCGTGGCCCTGTTGGCCCGGCACGGCATTGTCCATCTCAAGCTCTATTTTCTGGTGGGTTTACCCGGCGAGCAGGACGAGGATCTGGATGAACTGCTCGATCTGGTCAACGCCTGTCGGGAACTCTGGCTGGCCGCGGGGAAAAAACGGGGTCGGCTGGGGCAGCTGATTCTGTCCGTGAATCCCTTTATTCCCAAGCCCTTCACCCCCTTTCAATGGGCCGCCATGGCGGAGGAAAAGCGACTGAAACAGATTTTCAAACGCATCCGCAGCGCGGTGGCCCGCATGCCCAATACGGAGGTCATCTTCGAGTCGCTGCGCGGTGCCCTGGTCCAGGCTTTGTTGTCCCGGGGCGATCGGCGCTGCGGTCGGTTGCTGCCGTTGCTGGCGGCGGGCGACAATCTCCGCCAGGCCTGCAAGCAGGTCGGGCTCGATCCGGCTTTCTACCTGACCCGGCAACGGCAGCCCGACGAGCTGTTTCCCTGGGAAGTTCTGGACAGCGGCGTGCAGCGGCAGTGGTTGTGGCGGGAGTTTGAGCTGGGCCTGCGGGGGCGGCCATCGAAACGCTGCTTTGACGGCTGCGTGCGTTGCGGGGTCTGTGGCGAAGGGCGGGGGGAGGAATAAAAATTTTTGCGCTTGCCAAGGGTTTCGCCTTATACTGTGCGGTGTTAGGTTGTTGGGTGCGCTGGCGGTGATGACGCCGCTTGCCTGAAGGAAACGTCCTGCTGGCAGTATTTTCCGGAGCTGAGCGAAATGAATGTTGAGCAGATGAAGGTGGTTCTCAAGGAACTGCTGACCAAAACCCATCTGACCCCCTGCGAGGTGGGACATCGGGGTGTCGGCAAAACCGCCGGCATCGTCCAGGTCTGTCGGGAAATCGGTTACCGTTATACCGCCCTGCGTCTCGGCCAGATGGAGGTCGGCGATCTGGTGGGTATCCCGTATCGGCAGGATGAGGTCATGCACTGGTCGCGGCCCGGCTGGTGGCCCCTGCCGCAGGATCCGGAAACCCTGGTGCATTGCGACGAACTCAACCGGGCCCAGCAGGAGGACACCCTGCAGGCCATCTTTCAGTTCGTCGAACCCCCCGCCGAAGGACAACAGCGGGGACTGCATACCCATCGGCTTGATCCCAAACACAGGGTGGTGGTTTCCATCAACCCGCCCGATGGCAGCTATCAGGTCGCGTCCCTAGATCGGGCCCTGCTCGATCGCATGGTGATGCTGGAGGTGGAAACCGATTACGCCTGCTGGGCCCGTTACGCCCGCTCCCGCCAGTTCGACCAGGGCGTGCAGCAGTTTCTTGCCGGCAACTCCAACCTGCTGGCCCGGCCCGCCGGTTCCTTCGAGCTGCCGACGGAGCCGACCGAACGGGCCTGGGAGATGGTCAGTACCCTGCGCAAGCACTGCCGTTTTCCCGTCGATCTGGAGATGGA
>JARRKW010000416.1:0-3293 GCA_037387645.1 Desulfuromonadaceae bacterium | reverse complement strand
TGGGACGCCAGGCCATCGGTTTCGGCCGTATCAGTCTGTTCTCCCCCCTCGACATCATCGCCCCCTTCCCCCCGGACGCCCTGGACACGGACATTCGACCCGGGGTCGACGCCCTGCGCGCCAGCCGTTACTTCGGCATGGCCGGACAGGTCAGTGCGGCCATGGTTCTGGGACGGACCGAAGAACAGAATTCCTACGTCCTTTACGGGGAGAACAACTGGGCCGGGATTGACGTTCTGGCCATAACCGGCCGATTGCGCCGACGCCCCATGGTCGGCCTGGGCTTCGCCACCCAACTGGCCGGCATGGGGGTCAAGGGGGAAGCCGTCCGCTATGAGGGACAGGGGGTCGGACAGCCTGGTGGCGACCTGCATGAACATTTCACCATTGCCGGCGTTGAACTGGATTACCGCTTCGACAACGGTCTCATCCTGTTTGTTCAATACCTCTATAACGGAGCGGGAGTGGATCACCCCGAACAGTATGGACAGGTCGCCGCCTCGGCGCCCTTGCAGGAGGGGCTGAGTTATCTGTTGGGCCGCCACTACCTGCTGCTGGCTCCCAGCTATGAGCTCCATCCCCTGGTTACCGTCAATGGCCTGTGGCTTTGGAACCTGCAAGACCACTCCTATCTTTTTCGCCCCCTGCTGCACATCTCCCTGTCGGACAACTGGACCCTCGATCTGTTCTGGAATATGACCCAAGGAAAAAAACCGGCCGAACTCGACCCGGCCGTCCCCATTCCAGCCAGCTCCAGTGAATTCGGCGCCACCAGCAACAGTGGTGGCCTGCTCCTTAAATACTTCTTCTAAGCTCTCGCTTATTTATTTGGGTTCACTTGCAATCACCCATAAGGATGTTACAATTCGGACGAATTTTTAGTTCAATGAACAGTCCATCTCGTCTCCTATGGAGGATCACAATGATGCTCAGAAAAACTGTACAAGTCTTAACATTTCTCACCCTTTGCCTCATCATAGCCGGCAGCGCCTGGGCCGGCAATCGCGCCGGCGCCACCACCTTCTCCCTCAATGCCGGTCTGTACCAATATGAGGGTGACCAGGGCTTCGATGATGAATCCAATGTCACCTTCGGCTTGGGCGTGGGTTACAATCTGACCGACCATCTCGGCCTGGAAGCCAATGTCAATCTGGTCGGAGAAACCGACGTTTCCGGCACCAGCAACGAGGTCGACGGCATCCTGTTCCGGGTGGAAGCCCTGTATCATTTCATGCCGGACCAGAGACTCGTCCCCTTCGTTGCCATCGGCGCCGGCAATATGCTGTTGGACTACGACCACGGCGATAACGAAGATACCTTCGGCGCCAGTTACGGCGCCGGCCTGAAATATTTCATCAATGAAGATTTCGCCCTGCGGCTGGACGCCCGGCATTTCATCGGCCTGGATCAGGGGCTGGATGAGGGCAATCATACCGACAACAACCTGCTGCTGACCGCCGGGGTCGCCTATCAGCTCGGCGGCAAACAGGCCGCGCCCGCCCCACGGGACAGCGACGGCGACGGCGTCACCGACGATCTGGACCAATGCCCCGATACGCCGCAAGGGGTTGCCGTTGATGCCAAGGGCTGCCCCCTGGACAGCGACAGTGACGGCGTCCCCGATTATCTCGACAAGTGCCCGGGCACCCCGCGCGGCGCTGTCGTCAACAGCATGGGTTGCGAACTCGACAGTGACGGCGACGGCGTGGTCGACTCCAGGGATCGCTGTCCGGATACCCCGGCCAATGTCCAGGTGGATGCCGACGGCTGCCCGCTGGACAGCGATGGTGACGGGGTGCCGGACTACCTCGACAAGTGTCCGGGAACGCCTCCGAACACCCCGGTCGATGCCGATGGTTGTCCCCTCGACAGCGATGGCGACGGGGTCTATGATTCCCTGGACCGCTGTCCGGGAACGCCCCGGGGCATCATGGTCGACGAAAAAGGCTGCCCGATCAGCTTCAACCTGTTGATTGAATTCGACACCAATAAAGCCGATATTCGCCCGGAATATCATAACCGCCTGCAAGAGGCCGCTGATTTCATTGCCAAGAATCCGGCGCCTCAAATCCTGGTGGCCGGTCATACCGACAGCCTCGGCTCCGAGAATTACAATCTGCAATTATCGGATCGCCGTGCCGCCAACGTCCGTCTCTACCTGATCGACCATTTCAACATCAACCCCGAAAAACTGGTGGCCAAAGGCTATGGCGAAAGCCAACCGGTGGCCAGCAATGACACCCAGGACGGCCGGCAGCGCAATCGCCGGGTAGAAGTGGTCTGCTGTACGATCATTCCCAAGTAAACGTTTTATCCGGAAACCGGAAAAAGGGAGGCGGAATGGCTCGATCCGCCTCCCTTTTTTTATGCAGGACACCAATATTTGCAATACGGTTCTTGAGTTGCAGGGGTTGTGAGAGCAGGACCAAAAGGCTTTTTTTATGCAGGACACCAATATTTGCAATACGGTTCTTGAGTTGCAGGGGTTGTGAGAGCAGGACCAAAAGGGGCTTTTCTATCGCGATCTAATTCCGAGATGATTTGCCGGACGGCCAGAAATTTTGTCCCGTAGTCGGAGCCGGCCCCCGTTTTGTTGCGCCGGCTGACGGATCATGCGGCAGCGGAAATTCCGCGCAACCATTTCATCAGCAGAGGCAGCCGCTGCTGACTCGCTGTGTCGCCAGGCAGATGACCTGGCAGTGCGTATATGGTGGGGAATGCCTGCTGCTATGACACGTTCAATTCTGGCCATGTGAAAAACTTAAGGGATGGCTTGGCGATCGTCAAGGAGCAGTTAAGTAAGGTGTCCCCTGAATTACACACAGTCAATATTGACAGCTAACGCTCACATAATAGGCGTGAGCTTGCGAACGTCCTAATTGATGTGCTTGTTAAATGCCGATTGAATATACTCTAAATACCTAATGCGGGATCTCGTGGTTCTTGCTAAACAAGCAGTGAGCTTATCGTTCTCAGAAAAGGCGCCGCATTCATTATTTCTTCTTTTAATCCATTTTATTTGACTTGCTTTTAAATCGGTAGATATTTCGTTTTTCACCAAAGCATTTCTATAATTTTTGTTTAGCTCACGATCATAAATTGAGAGCCCAGCACTATTACATATTGCTGTTTCAATACGATTGAGTTTTTCCTTGCATGAGAAACTTGGTTTTGCTTTTTTTATGCAGGACACCAATATTTGCAATACGGTTCTTGAGTTGCAGGGGTTGTGAGAGCAGGACCAAAAGGGGCTTTTCTATCGCGATCTAATTCCGAGATGATTTGCCGGACGG
>JARRKW010000415.1:0-2485 GCA_037387645.1 Desulfuromonadaceae bacterium | reverse complement strand
GGGCAAAAAGAGCAGAACGATCATGCCCTGGCCGACCTCAATCAGGCCCTTGGTTTGGGCCTTGAGATCCTCAACTGGGATTTCGAGGCGGCCAAGGGGATTATGCCCATCAACCTGTATCATGAGCGGGCTCTGGTTTATCAGCGCCTGGGCAACCCGGAAGCCGCTTTGAAAAACATGAACCGGGCCATTGCCCTCAGCAAACAACAACCCAACAAGGGGGGGCTTGGGATCGATTATATGCGGCGTAGCGAAATCTATTACAGCCTGGGCCGGCTGGATGAAGCTGCCACGGACGCCCGCCGGGCGCTGGGATTGTTTCAGGGACTCAGTTCGGCCTATAAAATCCTGGGGCTGGTGGCCCTGAATCAGGAGGATTTGTCCCAGGCGGTCACCTATTTCGACAAAGCCCTGGAAAGTTTAGGAGAGCAGAAAGGCTGGCCCTATAGCGAGGCTCAATTCGGCAAGGCGGCGGTGTTCTGGATTCAGGGGCAACGCAGCCGAGCCTGGGATACCCTCAAAACCGCTCTCCAGCAGACCCAGGGGGATGCCCACGTCTATTTCTTTCTGGGTTTTATGGCCCATAGCAATAGCGATACGGCTCAGGCGCGGGCCTATTTTGCTCGGGCGCAGGAGCTGATCCCGGATGTTTATCAGGTCAGAAGTGAAATTTTGGCGTCGGAAAAAAGCGACCGCTGGACCCAACTGCGCCAAGAGATGGTACGGGTGGCCGGCAGCTATTATGGGGCGGGTGCGGAGCCGATTCCGCAGCAGCGGCCCGTGGCCAGGCTCGAGATTCAGCAGGTGAGGGTGGTGCCGAACCCGGTGCCGGCGGGCGCGCCCTTTGATATCGAAACCACCTACCGGGTCTCCGATTCCGCCAGCCGGGAAGCAACCCTGGCCCTGCTCTACCGATGCGAAATTTACCAGGGACAGCAGCGACTTTTCGGGTCGAAGGAGCTGTCGATCCAGGGGCAAAACGGCGCGGAAAAGACCTGGGTGCAGCATATGAACCCGGTGACCCTGCAGGGGGCCTTCAGGGTCAAGACCTATCTGCGCTACCAGGGCGAGGAAGCCGTGGCGGCAGGGGACTTTCGGATTCAATAAGCTGCAGTAACGCTCATTGGCAGCGGGTTTCCCATTGCAGGCAATGGACGGTTTTTTCACAGCGGGGCGGTTTCAGTCCGGGCCCCGGCGGACGGGGCACGCCACCGGCGCAAAGATGGTCCCGTCCGTCGCTGATATTTTTCCAGACAACTTTTTCCCGGACGCAGACCTTCTGGCAGTTTTTCTGTGGTCGAGATGGCGCCGAGGGCGAAGACGTTGGTGCTGGCGTGGTCACGGGCGGGACTCGGTTGCTGGTTGGTCCCGAATGGCTGCTATGTTGCTGCTGTTGTTGCACACTCTGAAAAAGCCCCTGCATGGCGTTGAGCAATTGCTGTTGCTGCTGGGCCTGCCGGCGTTGTTGCTGAAGCTGCTGCGCCCTTCTGCGTTCCTCCGCCTGAGCCACTTCCTGCTGGGCTCGATCGAGGGCCCCTTCGGCGGCGCTCAGGTTGATTGGGCAGCCGGCAGCCTGGGCCTGCTGAACGGTGGCCCGGGCCTGGGACACCCGGTGGTTGGCGATCTGGCGGTTGAACTGCTGGGAAAGCTGGGCGCATTGCTGTTTTTTCCGCCGCTGTCCCAGTTCTGCCAGGGCCTGGGAGTAGCAGGGGCAGGTTTGCAGAGCCGGAAGGAGCTGTTGTGCCGATTGCAGCTTGTTCCCATTGAGACTGGCGTAAAAACGTTTTTCTGCGGCAGAGCATTTTTCCGCCAGGCGTTGCTCTTCCTGTAAATCCTGCTCCGCTTGGAGCTGGTTGAGGCGGGAGGCGCCCGCTGCGCTGAAACCGCATTTTCGCCCCTCATCGAGCAGCGACTGCGCCCACAGGGTGTCCCCCAGGTCGAGGGCGGCGTCGAAAGAGCTTTGCAACTGGCCGCAATCCTGGCTGGCGGTCTGGGTGCCCAACAGGTTGATGCCTCCGGCATCAGCGGCAGGTGCGCTGGCCGGGGGCGCCGTGGCGGTTGGTTTTTCTTCGCCGCCGGAGCTGCTGAAGCCCGAGGTGCCCCGTTGTTCCTTCGATTCACCGCCCTGGGTAGAAAACACCGATGCCGGTTGTCGGTTGCCCGGTTTGGATTCCGGTTCGGATCCGGTTGCCGTTGGGCTTACTTCGAGCACAATGAGGGTATTGGCTTCAGCCAGGGTTCCCGCTGCCACGCTCTGGCCGGTGACCTTGCGTTTTTGCTTGATGGGCACTTCGATGGGTAAGCCCCCGTCGAGACCGAGACCCTGCAGCATACCCATCGCTTCCAGCACCTCCCTGCCGACCAGGTTCGGGACCCGGGCCACTACCTTGACGTCGAAATAGGCGACCAGGTCGTCCTTGTGGGCGATGATGGTGCTGGTTCCCGCCTTGAAAGCCACACCGGATCCCTGGCTCCCCATGACGAA
>JARRKW010000414.1:0-2494 GCA_037387645.1 Desulfuromonadaceae bacterium | reverse complement strand
GATAATCGGTGCCGAACACCTGGAGCTTGTCGTATTCACCCTTGGCCGTTTTCAGCGCCCGGGTAATGAGATGGGTCGGGTTCTTGTAAGCCTGACCGATACGACTCTGGCCATCGGCGCCGGCCACATTGAAATAGCGCAGAGCCACGTAATTAAAGGCGGAATCGGCAACCGCCAGATCGGCCAGAAAACGCTCGGTCATCATCTTGGAGGCGCCGTAGGGGTTGATGGGCAACAGGGGGGCCGACTCGTCCACGGGAATCCGCTCCGGAATGCCGTAGACCGCCGCCGTCGAAGAAAAAATGAACCGCTGCACTCCGGCCTCCCGCAACACCTGCAGCAGAGTCAGGGCGTTGGCGCTGTTGTTCTGGTAATATTTGAGGGGGTTATGCACACTTTCGGCCACCTCGATACCGGCGGCGAAATGCATGACCGCATCGGGGGCAAACTCCCGAACCGTCTGTGTCAGCCGCTCCCGGTCGGCCAGTTCCCCTTCCACCAGTTCCCCGGACAACACCGCCCAACGATTCCCGGTGGAGAGGTTGTCGTAGGTCAGGACCTGGTAGCCCTCCTCTCCCAGGGCCTTGACCACATGGCTGCCGATATAACCGGCGCCGCCGGTCACCAGTATTTTCTGCATGAACGCCTCCTTCGATCGCTCCCGTTATCAGACTTGGTAATAGCTCCGATACCACTGCACGAACCGCTCGACCCCGACTTCGATGGGGGTCGCCGGCTTGAAACCGACATCGTTACTCAGGGCCGTAACATCGGCATAGGTAGCCGGAACGTCCCCGGGCTGGATCGGCAACAGATTCTTCTGGGCGGTTTTGCCCAGAGCCCGCTCCAGGGTTTCGATGAGATACATCAATTCCACCGGATTGTTGTTGCCGATATTGTAGAGCCGGTAGGGCGCAGCGCTGGTCCCGGGATCGGGCAGGTCGCCGTTCCAATCGGCATTGGGCGTGGCGATACGATCGGTAACCCGCATGACGCCCTCGACGATATCGTCGATAAAGGTGAAATCGCGCCGCATCTTGCCGTAATTGAAGACATCGATGGGCCGTCCTTCGAGGATGGCGCGGGTGAAGAGAAACAGAGCCATGTCCGGACGCCCCCAGGGGCCATAGACGGTGAAAAAGCGCAAGCCGGTACAGGGCATACCATAGAGATGGGCATAGGTATGAGCCATCAGTTCGTTGGCCTTCTTGGTGGCCGCATACAGGGAGACCGGATGATCCACATTGTCATGCACCGAAAAGGGCATGCGGGTGTTGGCGCCGTAGACCGATGAGGAGGAGGCGTAAACCAGATGCTTGACCCCGCTGTGGCGGCAACCCTCAAGAATATTGATGAACCCGACCAGATTGCTGTCCACGTAGGCATGAGGGTTCTGCAGGGAATAGCGCACCCCGGCCTGAGCGGCCAGATTCACCACCTTGTCAAACCTCTCGGTGGCGAAAAGCTCTGCTATCTTGGCCTGGTCAGCCAGCTCCAGCTGGACGAAGCGGAAGTTCGGCTGACCTTCAAGCCGCGCCAGCCGCGCCTGTTTCAGCGAAACATCGTAATAATCATTGAGGTTGTCCAGGCCGACCACCTGGTCACCGCGAGCCAGCAGCCGCTGACAGAAATGAAACCCGATAAAGCCGGCGGCGCCGGTTACCAGAATCCGAGAGGAAGATGGTTTTTCAGGCATGGGCAATTCCTTTATTGTGCTCGAGTTATTGGCTTCGAGGAAAAAGGGTTCCGGCATCAAGCAGTTGCTGCGGAGCTGCCGCCCGTTGCTGGATCTGATCCAGTCCCGCAGTCAGCATCTGTTCCATCCCCGACTGGGAATGGGCGTCACTGCCGAAACAGTTGTAAACACCGGTGGCCAGCAGCGTCTGGGCGCGTTTCATAATGATCCGACCGTAACGCCCGGCAAAGCTGCCGATATTGCCCTGGAACAAACAGCCACAACTTTGCAACTGTCGCACCAGGTCGCTGACCGGCGGCGCCTTATCCCGCCTCAGCAGTCTGCGCATGCCGGTCAAAAGGCCGGAAGCATCCGGCAACGCCAACAGATTACAGCGTTCCGGATGGGCCAGCAACGGCACATAACCGGCGGCGGCGACTTCCTGCATGTTGGCGAAAATCAAATCGGCCCCGGCCCAGGGTGGAGCCTCCACCAACAGCAAGCGCGAATCTCCCAGGGGCAGCGGATCCCGCAGCGCCTGGGGAAACCGGCTGTCGAGATAATACTCCATGCCCGGCCGCAAGGACAACGGAATCCGGGCCCGGTCCAGAGCCGATTGCAGCTGGGCCGAACGCTCCCTGACCAATGCCGGGGTTGTCTCATACAGCCCCCCGATACAGTGCGGGGTGCAATAAACCTCGACGAAACCGAAACCGGCCAGGGTGCGTGCCATGGCGACCGCCTTATCGAGAGTATCCGGTCCATCGTCAAGCCCGGGCAGCAGATGGCAATGGCAGTCGATCAACTAATATCCTCCAG
>JARRKW010000413.1:0-2494 GCA_037387645.1 Desulfuromonadaceae bacterium | reverse complement strand
CAGCGAATATCCGAGCCAACTCAGCTGCCCAACCAACAAATTTGCCCGCAGATGCTTGCTTTGATCACGAAGGTTTTTGCCTGAAAGCCTTCAGTCTATCCACCGGAACAGTTACCGTATAGGTTATTCATGACAGAAGATGCCGTTGTCAGTTTCGCCCAGCTTGCCATCCTTCCCGCTCTCCACCAGGTCGTCGATGAGCTCGGCTACGAATCGCCATCACCGATTCAGGCACAGAGTATCCCGCCGCTGCTCGAAGGGCGCGACCTGCTCGGCCAGGCCCAGACCGGCACCGGCAAGACGGCGGCGTTCGCGTTGCCCCTGTTGAGCCGTCTTGATCTGGCGGTCCGAGTTCCGCAAATCCTGGTGTTGACGCCGACCCGCGAACTGGCCCTGCAGGTGGCCGAGGCCATGCAGACCTATGCCCGCCATCTGCCCGGTTTCCAGGTGTTGCCGGTGTACGGCGGCCAGAACATGAGTCAGCAGCTGCGGCAGCTGCAGCGGGGCGTGCATGCCGTGGTCGGCACCCCGGGCCGTATTCAGGATCATCTGCGACGCGGCACCCTTAAGCTGGACCGTCTGGCCGCGGTGGTGGTGGATGAGGCCGACGAGATGCTCAAGATGGGCTTCATCGAAGAGGTGGAACAGATTCTCGAACACGCTCCGGCCGAGCGGCAGACCGCGCTCTTTTCCGCCACCATGCCCAAGGAAGTGTTGCAGGTCGCCCGTCGCCATCTGCAAGACCCCATCGAAATCCGCATCAAGAGCAAAACCTCCACCGTCGAGACCATCAAACAGCGGTTCTGGCAGGTCAAGGGGTTGCACAAGCTCGATGCCCTGACCCGGATCCTCGAAGCCGAAGAGATCGAGGCGATGCTTATTTTTGTTCGAACCAAGATCGCCACCGTGGATCTGGCTGAAAAGCTGGAAGGACGCGGATTTTCCAGCGCCGCTCTCAACGGCGACATGACCCAGGCCCTGCGGGAAAAGACCATCGAACGGCTGAAAAACGGCAGTCTCGATATTGTCGTCGCCACCGACGTCGCGGCCCGTGGCCTCGATGTGAAACGGATCAGCCACGTGGTCAACTACGACATCCCCTACGACACCGAATCCTATGTGCATCGCATCGGCCGAACGGGGCGGGCAGGCCGGGAAGGACAGGCCATCCTGTTCGTTGCTCCCCGGGAACGGCGCATGCTGTATGCCATCGAACAGGCCACCCGCCAGCCCATTACCCAGATGAACCTGCCGAGCCGCAAGGACATCACCGATCGGCGCGTCGGCCTGTTCAAGGAGTCCATCGCCGAGGTCATGGAATCGCAGGATCTGGAATTTTTCGAAGAGCTGGTGGACGGCTATCAGGACGAATACGATGTCGGCTTCCGCCGGCTGGCCGCAACCCTGGCTTATCTAGCCCAGAAGGATAAGCCCCTGCAGCTCGAAGGCGGCGCCGAGGAAAAGGTCGAGGCGGCTGCCGAGGCGCCAGCCCGGCCGCGCGGCGGCACGGCAAAGGGGGGCGGTGCGGTCGCCATGCAGCGTTACCGCATCGAAGTCGGCCGCATTCACAGCGTGGAGCCGCGTCACATCGTCGGCGCCATCACCAACGAAGCTCAGCTCGGCGGCAACGACATCGGCCAGATCAAGCTGCACGATGCTTTCAGCCTGATCGATCTGCCCGCCGATCTCTCCAGGGAAACCGTCCGCCTGCTTAAAGATGTCTGGGTCTGCGGCCAGCAGTTGCAGCTCAGTGTCGATCAGGGAAAACCCGCTTCGGGTAAAGAAAAGCCCGTTAAAAAACGTCCCGGGAAGAAATTTGAAAAAGCGGGGAGGGCCAAGCCGGGGGCGAAAAAACCGCTACCGAAGAGGAAGCGCAAAGCCGACTGATGAAACGCTTTCTGCAGGGTATCAACTACAGCATTCTCATTCCCATCGCTCTGCTGCTGGGGTTGGCGCCGTTCTATCCGCAACCCCATCTGCTGGAGAAACTTCGCATGCTGGCGAACGGAACCCTCCATCGTCCCATCGATATTTTCGACCTGTTCCTGCACGGGGCGCCGGCTTTGCTCCTGGTGCTCAAGGTGTTAGTCGACCTCTCTGATAAACGGTTGAAAAAGGGCTAAGTAGCTCGGATTTACTTGTTGCTGCGGTGGTGAAATATTGACATGTGGGAGCGGCTTCAGCCGCGATTTTAGTTCGCAGGATGCTGGTTGTAGGATGCCGGTGAACGAAAGTGAACCGCATCAAAAATCGGGACCCCCCCAAAAAAACCGTCGGGACTCGCCCCGACCGGCGACTTTCTTTTTGTTAAACGTCAAACAGGAAGCAAAAAGCGTTTCCACTGGCGTGGGGCGCTGCTGTCGCGAATGGCAGGGCTCCGAATATCGCCGATGCTTTGGTAACCCCTGCTCTGCTTCGTGGCAACTCATCCCTTTTACTGACTTCCTTCTGAAGCAATTGATAGCCCTGGGTCATGCGACTATTTCGTTGTAAG
>JARRKW010000412.1:0-2521 GCA_037387645.1 Desulfuromonadaceae bacterium | reverse complement strand
CCGTAGCGACTCAACTGCACTGGTTAAAATTTCAAGCTCCTTTTGTGATTCAGCGATAACCCAAATATGGAGGATTAGTTCAATGTCTTTGGGCGTATGCTGGTATTTAAAAAGGGCTTCTCGTTTGTAATCCTTAGTTTGGAACCATTGTGTAGATTGGCCAAAAATTTGACCATTTATTTTGTTTGCGTTTTTCGGTTCTACAAAGTTTGGATGGAGGCCGAAATAAATTCCCACCTTCGTAGATGATTCTTGAGGAGGGCGGGCAAAATAAAGATAAAAGTCCTCAACTGGATGTGTCAGTTCCCAAGTGTAACCAGGAAGCACTGGCCGGTCTGGTGCAAGTTCCGGAAAACGCAAATCAGCCGCTGAGCACAGAGATGAGATTGCAAATGTTAGCAAGGTGACTATGAAAACTTTCAATTTCAAACTTCCTTGCCCCCTAATGCGTTGATAACCGGCGGCGACGCGAAGTTTTGGCCACCACCGCAATTTGATTTTGCTTTGCAATTTAGCGCAGACGTATTTTCCGTCCGGTTGATTAGTTTGTGTACGCCCGGCATGGGCGTGAACTTATGGGGTGCAAGTCCCCTGTACGGGAATCCGGCCCCGTCGCAAAACGGGGTATCAAGTACTAGCCGACGGCAAGGGCGTCTCCGTGAGGAGAGGTCCGGAGGAAGCCCGAGTGCAAAGCTATGAGCCGACGAACAGAAACAGCATATAAGGCCATGATCCGGGCAAGTCAGCACAACATGACGAAGTCCCACGGATTCAGGAGACTTGGTAAATGCTGCGGTTGTGTAGCGACAGTTCACGTCCTTATCCGGGGAGGCCTGTCCGGCCTGCCGTTTTCGATCCTTGAAAGCTGCGCCCTGCATGGCAACATGCCGGGTGACCGGGCAGGAGTCAGCAGAGGCCATAGTAGGCGAAGGACGCCGTTGCCAAGCGATGCAGCGGCTGGAAACAAGCCCGGTACAGAGAACCGGGACGCCTTACCCCGCCGAAGGGCCGAACGTCGAAGAGGGGAGTCGCCCCAATGAGCTTTCATGACATAGTGAACCTGCCCGGGGAAGTGCCCGTGAAGCGCGTCATTGGTCAGCCAACCCCGGAGCAACACCTACTGGAACGGATCCTCTCCCGCGAGAATCTGGAGACGGCCTGGAAACGGGTGCGGGCCAACAAGGGCGCTCCCGGCGTCGATGGTGTCACCATCGCGCAGTTTCCCGACCGGACCCGGCCTCTGTGGGCGGATATCCGGGCATCGCTTGCAACAGATACCTATCAACCAAAGCCGGTTTTGCGGGTGGAAATCCCCAAACCGATGGGCGGTATGCGCCCATTGGGGATTCCCACGGTGCTGGACCGGCTGATCCAACAGTCTGTAGCCCAGGTTCTCACACCGATCTTCGATCCGGACTTTTCCGCATCGAGTTTCGGTTTCCGCCCCGGTCGTTCGGCACAGGATGCCGTGCGGCAGGTGCGGGAGTATCTTCGTCAGGGTTACCGTTTTGCCGTGGACATCGATCTGGCCAAGTTCTTCGACACGGTCGATCACGACCTCCTCATGACTATCGTGGGGAGGAAAGTCCGCGACAAACGGGTGCTGGCCCTGATCGGACGATACCTGCGAGCCGGGGTGAAGGTTGACGGGCGGCTGGAAAAGACCCGCCTGGGGGTTCCCCAGGGCGGTCCCCTGTCCCCGCTGCTGGCCAACATTCTCCTCGATCACCTGGATCAGGAGCTGGAGCGCCGTGGCCACAAATTCGTCCGCTATGCCGACGATTTCGTCATTCTGGTGAAAAGTCGGCGGGCCGGCGAACGGGTCATGGCCAGTGTCAGGAAGTATCTGACCACCAAGCTCAAGCTCACGGTCAACGAAGACAAGAGCCAGGTCGCCCGAAGTGACGACATCAGCTTTCTTGGCTTCGTCTTCAAAGGCACCAAAATCCTCTGGTCCGACAAGGCGTACAAGGAATTCCGCCGCCGCGTCAAACGCTACACCGGAAGAAGCTGGTTCGTCTCCATGAAGTACCGGTTACACAAGCTGTCGACCTATATCCGGGGCTGGATGGGATACTTCGGCATTTCCGAAGGCTACCATGACATCCCGGAAGTCGACGGCTGGATAAGGCGCCGGGTGCGGCAATGCTACTGGAAACAGTGGCGCCGCTGCCGCACCAAGATTCGCGAGCTGCGCAAACTCGGTACCGACCTCGGTGTCGCCATCCGCGCAGGTATGAATCGCCACGGTCCGTGGGCCATGGCCCGCAGGCTGGCCGCTCATTCCGGTATGACCAACCAATGGCTGCAGGATCAAGGTCTTGTATCTGTCAAAGAACTGTGGGTGAAGCGTCATTACCCGGCTACGGCCCGGTAACTTCAACGAACCGCCCGGTGCGGACCCGCATGCCGGGTGGTGTGGGGGCCGGGGGAGAAAAACCCCCGGCTACCCGATTAGAGTTCATACCTTTGGCCAAATAGAATGCCAAGAGGCTGTAATTTACTACAAGCAGTACTGATA
>JARRKW010000411.1:0-2531 GCA_037387645.1 Desulfuromonadaceae bacterium | reverse complement strand
GCCGTTCATGAAACGACCCCACCCTCTTTGGTCTGTTGCCCGCTGAAAAGAACTTCTCAGAAAATTTCCCGCCAATAGGTCGTATCGGCCGAGGGCACCCCCCCTTTTTTCACCTCCTTGTTAAAATCTCCGTCCCCGGTGGTTTGAATCCCGACGGGGGTACGCAGGTACAGCTGTTCGTCTTCCACCATGGGCGAGGTATACAGATCGCCCACTTCCCTGCCGAACTCACCCGAGCTGTCGTTGATAACGGAGGTTCCCCCATAGGTGAAACCGTAGATGCGCCCCTCATTGGGACCTTCACAGGGATTCTCCGTCTCGCCGGTGGCGGTACCGAAATAGATCTGTCCGGCGGCGGCAAATGCGGAGGCAAAGATACGATGTCCCGCGGGCAGTTCGTAAAACCATTCCAGCCGGATATGGGCATTGCTGGTATCGCCCTTTTCACTTTTGTCGTTGTAGGCGAAGAAGTGATAACGGGTGTTGCCGGCATCGATATCCTCATCATAATAGGGGCTGTCGCCGGTCCCGAAGAAAATGCGGATATTGTAGTCCAGGGTACCGTCACCGGCCAGGCCGTTATCCACCACCACCGAAGGCGAGCCATAGATGGGATGATAGCGTTGCTCCATGGCAACGGTGTTGCCGTCCTCGTCGGTAAAATCGGTATTGACCAGAACCACGCTCAGACTGTCCGCCGTCGTTGTACTGTCGGGGAAATTGATTTTATAGAGATAGCCCTTGTCGGTACCGATATAGGCCCGATCGATATAGCCATTGCCGTCGCTGTCGATAACGGCGGGTTGCCCGGAAGGCACGCCCCCCTTCCCCGCCTCGATGGAGTCAAGCACGATATTCTCCAATACCGTACCGGTATCGATATCCACCATATACACCGAGGGATAGGCGTTCGGGTCGTAATTGCGCCCGGAAACGAAGAAAGCCACCCATTTGGTTTCGTAGTCGTTGATGTCGAAAATACGTCCGATCACGGCAACGGCCGGCGAGGAGCGGCTGCGGAAAAGATCGGGATCGGCGAACTCCCACAAAAATCTCGGATTGGTCGTATCGGTGATATCGAGACAGAAGATGGTATCCCCTCCGTTGCCCTCTGCGGACATGACCACCGTACGCCATTCCTTACTGCCATCGTCATCCGCATCGATATAGACATCGGCAAACGCCGGGGATGCATCGACATAGGCCCGATCTTCCCCGTTGAGAACGTTGTTTTTCAAGCGCGGCACCAGATTAGCCGGAATAAAGGCCCACCGTTCTTCGCCGGTGCCGTAATCGGGCGCCTCCGTACCCAGCGTTTGCCAGCGGAAATAGGGCGGATCGGTACTGGCAAGGGAACTCAAAAAATCGCTCCACCAATTCTGCACATCGCTGTAATCACTGGCCGACGACTCCGGCCAGAGGTAGTAGCCGCGATTTTCCACCACGGCTGTCCGCAGATTGTCGCCCCAGCGGAAACTGCCGGCGTCAAAGGCGTGCAGCATGCCGTCCCGGGATCCAACCAGGGCAATGGTGGGTCGTTCACTCTGCTCAGTCCGGAAGGTATCGTAAGCGGATCGTTCCGCATGGCTAATGGCGGTGCCGTAATACCAGGGCGGTATCCCCGGAGGCGTGACCACGGCCGGAGTCGAGTGGTCGATGGGGCCGAGAATGCCTTCTTTTTTGGTTGTAGCCCCATCCGCATAGCCGCGGGTCCAGTTGACCAGCCAGGTGCCGTCACTGCCGTCGAAATCGCCGTCGGCATCGAAATCAAAATTGTAACCGCTACCGTTGAGATAGGAATCATCGATAGCCAACAGGCTATCGGCAACATTGGCCCTGGTAAAGTCGAGCAGATTGCCCCCCAGAACATAAGAACTGTAACTGGCGGTAACGGGAACGTCGTCCCCCGGGGGCTCATCAAAGGTCACGCTGAATTCCCCGGTGTATCGATTGATGCTGCCGGTAACCCCCTGCGACAGGGACCCCACCAGGTCGTTGATATACACATCCCTGAACGTCTCCCGATTATCGGTAATTTTGACCGTGGTGGCCAGTACCGGATGGGAAGCCAGGGTCCCGCTGAAGGTTCTTTGACTGCCGTCGCCGATACCAATGGCTTCATCGCTAACGGAAAAAACCGTCATCTGCGGATATTTGATAAGGCGGGCACTCGGTTCCTTCGCCTGCAGCATGGTGGCAGCATCCCAGAGCTCCACATAATCCGCCGCCGAGGGGTCAACCGGGTCATAGATGCGCATGGCGCGTAAATGCCCCCGCAAACTGGTATCGGTCCAACTGGCCGCCGGGGTCTCGTAGCTGGCATCGAACAACAGGTTGCCCTGAATCACCGGCGTGGAACGGGACACCTCACCGTGGGTGGCGACGCTTCCCTCCAACTGCACATCGGAAATGGACGGTTGATAGACTTCGTTGTCACTGGTGAAGTTGGCCCGCCAGATGAGCTGATCGCCGGACAGGTTCAGACCGGCGAAATCGATCCGGACACTGCGATAGGTGGTCTCCGGATTTCC
>JARRKW010000410.1:0-2535 GCA_037387645.1 Desulfuromonadaceae bacterium | reverse complement strand
GTACATGTTGACGTTGACCAGCTTGCCGAGCAGGGTAATGCAACCGTCGCCGTCGAGATCGGTCGACTTGATGGTGACCGGCGCCGAGCGCGGGTCGCCGTTGGCGTCGGGATAGTAGAGATAGCCCACCTTGGAGTTGCAGATCGATTTCACCGGCTGCAGGTCGGCATCGGCGGGAGCATTGGGCGGGATGACCGCCGGGTCCTCCGCGCCGGGCCAGGTCCAGGCGCCGATCAGGAAGCGGTATTTCAGAGCCTTGCCGTTGGCGACCTTCGTAAGAGGCATGTTGCCGTACAGCTCGACGCAGTCGTGGACCACCCAGGAACCCGAGCCGGCATAGCCTTCAGGGGAGAAATCGGTATCGACCTCGAAGTCCTCGACCCGTTCCCAATGGGGTATTTCGTCCGGATCGGGCGAGACGAGCTGGTCGGTGCAGAGTTCGATGCAGAAACAGTGTCCCGCATTTTCCCGGCCGGGTTTGCGACCGGCCGAGGAACTTTCGTTGATCACCAGGGTGCCGCCGAACTCAACCTGAAAAAATAGATCCGGTCCGCCGATCCACTCCATGTTGATCAGGGGCGAAAAGGGGGTTTTCTTGAAATCGGCGGAGGTGTAATAGATGCGGAATCGGCCGCTGAAGTCGGTGGTCGCTTCGCCCAGGGCATCGTGCTGGAGCCAGTCGGCATCGAAGGCCCTGACCACGGCGCCGGGCAAGGGCAGTTTTCCCTTGCAGGTAACGAACCTGCCGCAGATCACCCAGATATCGTAGTAGGCCAGCAGGCGACACCAGTAGCGCGCGGAGAGGATGTAATCCCAGTAGGGGGCGACTAGATCATTGCCCTGCTCAGTCCATTCCGGCTGCAGCGAGGTGATGGTGAATTGCACGGGAATCGGTTTGGCGTCGGGCTGACGCCCCGGCACCGTGGTCATCCGTACATCCACCTCGAAGGCCTCACCCGCATATTGGTTTTTGTCGGAATCGAGCCGGAAAACAAATTCGCCGTTCTGGTCAGTAAAGGTTTCGGCGATCAGATGGGAAGCCTTGCCTGCCATCTCTGTTTCGGAGATTACCTTGAAGGTGTGTTTTGGCTCCGCCACCACCAGGGTCGAGGTGTCCTGATCGCTGCGATGACGGTAGAGCCGCACCTGGACGCCGGCGAGCACCTCCAGGCATTCTTTGCAGATATAAGCGCGAAGTTTTCCTTTGAAAATGTAACTGGCCATAGCATTGTCTCCTGATGGTTGGAGTATTTTTGGCCCCCCTCTTAAGTTTCCTCAAAGCTGCATCTTCGCTGATTTTTGTTCTATGGCTTGTGGTCTCGAGATCCCCTCCGGGTCTCGAACCGGTATCACCTCCTTTCCAGGATATAATGCCCTCCGTTAATATCGTTTATGCCGCAAGGGTCCGGGCTTTCGCTCTCGTTTTCCGGCTATCGGGCAGGGGCTCGGAAATAAGGGATCGCTGTCGGGAGTCAAGCCTGGAAAAGGGAAATCCGGTGGGCGTGAGACATGAACATGACAGAGAGAAGGGGGACATCGATGGCAGTCGTCCCGGAAAATACCTCGGGAGAGATCCCGCGGCGACGCATCTCATTCCTGCCGGAAACACGGAGGGTCGGGGCTTGCGTTATCAGTTTTCCGTCTTCTTTTTAAATAACCTTTCAGATGATGGCATCGTACAATACATGTGTTTCGGAGAACTCCTCCAGTGTATAACCATATTTTCCATGAGCAAGTCGGATTCGGTAATTTCTTTCCCGTTTGCCGCTGGATTCCAGCCCGGGGGAATGCCCTGTCCGTAGCGAACAGCCGGCAATCCTTTGTGTTTTCGAAATTTCATCCGGTGGGCACGGGAGCAAAACAAAATTACGGCAAAAACCGAAAGCCGGGTACCGTATCGATGGCACCCGGCCCGAATAAAAAGCTGGCCCGCACCCCCCGGAGCAGCCATCTAGCTTTCGGGTTCCTGCCGCTGCCGGGCCTCCAGCTGCGCCACCCTCCGGATCACCCCGATGACGCTGTCGGGGTTGAGGGAAATGGAGTCGATGCCGGTTTCCACCAGGAAGGCGGCGAAGTCGGGGTAGTCGCTCGGCGCCTGGCCGCAGATGCCGATCTTGGTGCCGGTCCGGTTGGCGGCCTTGATGGCCTGGGCGATGGAAGTCATGACCGCCGGGTCCCGTTCATCGAACAGTTCCTTGAGGATGGCCGAATCGCGATCGACCCCGAGGGTGAGCTGGGTCAGGTCGTTGGAACCGATGGAAAAACCGTCGAAGCGCTCGGCAAACTGCTCGGCCAGAATCACGTTGGCGGGGATCTCCACCATCATGTAGACCTCCAGCCCGTCCCGCCCCCGCACCAGGCCCTCCTCCGCCATTACCGCCAATACCCGGTCGGCTTCCTGCAGAGTCCGGCAGATGGGGATCATCACCACCACATTGCTCAGACCGACGGTTTCCCGCACCCGCCGGATGGCCGCGCACTCCAGGGCGAACCCGGCGCGATAGTGCTCGCTGTAATAACGGGAGGCGCCGCGGA
>JARRKW010000409.1:0-2548 GCA_037387645.1 Desulfuromonadaceae bacterium | reverse complement strand
GTCGATTTGAGCTCGAATTTGAGTTCAGGGGTTGTTTGCTCCTCCCGGGCGGGCGACTCCTGGGTTTCGAAATGATTTTTCAGATCCTTTTCGCGGAAGTGCTCAAACTCTTCCATTTTCTTGACTTCACCCGGCATCACGACGATATCCTGAGTAATGCCGCGGGCCTGTATCGAGGTTCCCCGGGGGGTATAGTAGCGGGCCGTGGTCAGCCGCAAACCGGAATCCTCGCCGAGGGGGATAATGGTCTGGACCGACCCCTTGCCGAAACTCTGCGTCCCCATGATAATGGCTCTTTCATGATCCTGCAGGGCACCGCTGACGATTTCCGCCGCACTGGCACTGCCGCCGTTGATCAGCACCACCATGGGATAGTCGCCTTCGGTATGGTCCGCATGGGCACTGAACTCCATCCGGCTCCCTTCCTCGCGCCCGTCGGTATAAACGATCAAGCCCTCGCTCAAAAAAGCGTCGGACACCTTGACCGCCTGTTCCAACAGGCCACCGGGATTGTTGCGCAAATCGAGAACGAGTCCGTTCAGGGCGCCGCCGTTTTCCTCCTGCAGGGAAGCAAGGGCCTTCTCCAGGTCCCGATAGGTGCGCTCCTGAAACTGGGCCAGCCGGATATAACCGAAACCATCCTCGAGGATCCGCGACTTCACGCTGTGAATTTTTATGATCTCCCGCACCAGACTGAACTCCTGGGGTTTGTCAAAGGCGTCTCGCATAATGGTGATGCGGATTTTGCTCCCCTTGGGACCACGCATCAACTTGACGGCATCCATTATGCTAAGAGCCTTGGTAAAACGTCCCTCGATCTCGACTATCCGATCACCGGCCTGCAAACCGGCCCGATAGGCGGGCGTGTCCTCAATGGGGGAAACGATGGTCAGGATGCCGTCCTTAATGGTAATCTCGATGCCCAGGCCACCGAACTCACCACGGGTATCCACCTTCACCTCCTTGTAGACATCCGGCGGCATGAAGGACGAATGCGGATCCAGGGAGGCCAGCATGCCGTTGATGGCTCCGTAAATCAGCTTTTCCATGTCGACCTCTTCGACATAGCTTTTCCGCACCAGAGCCAGGACATCACTGAAAAGACGCAGTTCCTCGTACTGGGACCGGGCTTCGGCGACGGGAGGCGGACTGATCTGTCCGACGGAAAACCACCCCAGGGGAACAAAAAGCAGCAGTAACAGAACGTGCAGCCAGCGTTTATTCAACATCCGTTCAATCCTCCGGTAAAAAACCTCTCAGCGGGAGTTGAGCCAGGCGGCCGGGTCAAGGGGGGTCCCGCGGTAACGAATTTCAAAATAGATCATCTCTTTGCCTTCCAGACCGGCCAGGGCGACCACATCCCCCCGCTGGACCTGATCGCCAACCTTTTTTTCCAACCGGGCCGCCTGGGCATAGAGGGTAAAATAGCTGTCGCCGTGGTCGACAATCAGCAGATTTCCATAACCGTTGAACCAATTGGCATAAACCACCCGGCCCGGCCAGACAACTGTAACGGGCTGCCCGACGGCGGCACTGATTTCGATGCCATGGCTTTCATAGCGGGTTCCGCTTTCGACATGCCTTCCGGGGCCGAAAGCAAGCTTGATGGTGCCGTTGACCGGCCAGGAAAGTCTTCCCTTCTGGTCCGCAAAAGGCGAAGATTTTTGAGTATACTCCGGGGTTTTGGCCGATTCAAGTTTTTTGACCAGAGCGGAAAGCCGCGTCGCCCGCTCCTTGAGTTCGGCCAGTTCCTCAGCCATGCCGGCCTGATCCTTTCGCACCTTGGCCAACAGGCGCTGCTTGAGTTGCGCGGCCTTTTTCCGGGTGTCCCGATCCGCCATCCCCTGGGCCACCAGCGCCTCCTGTTCAGCCTTGAGCGCCGTCAGACGCTCGCGACCGCCCTGCAACTCGGCCAGGCGCGCCCGGAAATCAGTCAGCAGTTCCCGATCCTTACGGACAATGCGGCGAAAAAAATCGTAATCCTCGGCCATGCGCGCCGGCGTGGTTTCACCGGAGAACAGGGCGAGCCAGCCGGCACCGCCGCCCTTGTAAATGGCAACCAGTCGGCGCTGCACCTGCCCCTGTAACGTATCGACGGTTTTCTGCCGTTCCCTGATTTCCGCCTCCGCCGTCTCCATGTCGTCCTTCAGTTCGGCCAGACGTTGCTGATGCTGCTGGAGCCTGCGCTCCAGCACGGTCACTTGCCGCGAAACGGTTTTCAGGTCCCTTTGCAGGGAATCTTCTTCTTCCTGCTTGCGGGTCAGGGATTGACTGGTCCGTTCAATGCGCGCTTCGATTTCCTGGAGGCTCTGTCGTACCTGATCCAGTTTCTGCGCTTGAGCCGGAGCTGCGCACAAGCCACAGCACAAACAGAACCCAAGCAGCATATGCCGAACCTTGAAACCCACGGCCTAGATCCGCACCAGTTTGCGTAGCGACATGAAACTACCGAAAAAACCGAGGAAGATGCCGGCCAGCAGCAGCACCCCCTGATAGGGCAGCGGCAGAAACAGGATCCCGCCGCTCCCCGCGGTCAGCAGCAGTGCGG
>JARRKW010000408.1:0-2549 GCA_037387645.1 Desulfuromonadaceae bacterium | reverse complement strand
CGGCCGTTCAGGGCGTAGGCGAAATCGTAAAACCCCTTGACGGAGGTGAACAGCCGCCAGTCGGCGGGCAGGCGCAGGTCCCCTTCGAGGAGCAGCTCCGGCCGCAGCCGGGAAAGACCGCGCCAATCCGTCTCCCCCTCCGCAGGGGCGTGGTGGGCAATATTCCAGGTGCTGCCCAGTTTGATCCAGCCGCCCAGCCGCAGGGGGGAGTCGGTCGCAACCGGCTGCTGGGCCGGCACTTCGTAGGCGGGCAGCTCGGCAAATCCCTCCAGTACCTCCAGGTCGTCGGCGTTCCCGCTCCCGGGCAGACCGAGCCCCAGCACCAGCAGCATTGTCCATGGCAGGAAGGTGGGGCGCAGACATTTCATGGGGCAAGCTCCGGCACCGGCCTAGAAGCCTTTCTCCAACTGCCGCACCGAGAAGAACTCCTCGGCAAGGGGTTGGTTGAATTTGACCTCGGAGAGCCGCAGGATGGTCTGGTGCCGGGTCTCCCGGTTCCGTTTGGTGGTCACCTGCAGTTCGGTGGCCACCCAGATCCCCTCGATTTGTTCCAGCTTCTTCACCTCCAGGTATTTTAGGTCACCATTCTTGAGCCAGGCCACACTGCGCACCACCACATAATTATCCTGGCGCACCAGCAGCAGCGATTTGTCGTAGCCGGTTTCGTCGCGGGTTTTCCGGCTGCGGGGGATGGCCTCGATGACCCAGACCGGATGGCCCTTGACTTCCATTTCCTGTTTCAGCTGGTAGTCGTAGTCCTTGGGGTTGGCCTTGGTCAGATCGGCATAGGAGAGATCCGAGCCCATGAAGCTGCCGCTTTTGTCGCTGGAGGCGATGCGTTTGCTTTTGTGCAGGGCCGGCAGATAGAGCCATTGGTCGTCGTCCCGCGCCGAGTCGTCGTAATCCCAGCTGAGAAAACCGGTGCCTTCCACATCGGGCGGATAGAGGAAAAAGAGCAGGCCCAGGGTATCTTCCCCCTGATCCTTGGAGAACTGCCGCAACTGTCGCAGTCGCTGGCCGCCGTCACGGTCGATGAGGATCATTTCCATGTTGCAGCTCAGATTGTCGCCGTCGTCCCGATCGTGAACCCGCTGCATGATGGCGCGGGGGTCGACGGCGGCCCCGCAAAGAGGCGGCAGCAGGAATGATAGCAGCAGCAGACAACAGAGGCATGTGCGAACCGATGACAAAAGGAACCTCCTCGGGTTATGGGGTTGGCGCTGGGGTCGGCGGGGTGCTGCGACGACCGTGGACCACCGTCATCAGGGCTGGAGCCAGGAAAAAGTCCGCCGCCAGGGCGAAAAAGACCGCCAGACCCATGAGCAGACCGAAGGTCTGGGTGCTGAGCATGTTTGACGACAGACAGATGAAGAAGCCGCCGGCCAGCACCACACTGGTGATGACCATGGCCCGACCGGTGCTGAGCAGGGTCTGCTCCACCGCCCAGGAAATATTACCGCTTTGTTCGAAGTATCGTCGGAAATTATGCATGAAATGAATGGTGTCGTCGACCACCAGGCCGATGGCTACGCTGCCGATAATGGTATTGGAGAGGTCGAAGGGGATGCCGACCCAGCCCATCAGGCCGACCAGGGTGAGCAGCGGCAGCAGGTTGGGAATCATGCTCAGCATACCGATGCGCACCCGGCCGATGAGCAGCATCATCAGCAGGGTGATGACCAGTAGGGAGAGCAGGTAGCTCTTGACCATGCTGAGGATAGAGGTCTCGACCATGCGGGCGAACAGGCCCAGGATACCGGTGATCCGGACCTCGGCCTGGGGATAGGCGCTGGCGAAATAGTCCTTGATCTCATCGAACAGCCGCCGGTATTTGAACAGGTCGCCGAAGGGCGCCTTCATGGTCAGGCGGACCTTGCTGAAATCGCGGTTCACCAGCTCTTCCAGGTCATCGGAACCGCTTCCCTCGAAGAGCAGAAACTCCTGGGCGATGAGGTCGTGATTATCTGGAAGCGTATAGAATTCCAGGCGATTCTCGTTGAGGGCGCGGTGGATCTCCTTGAGGATGGTATCCAGACTCCAGGCCTTGCCGATCTGGATTTCTCCCAGGGAAAAGTCGAGGGCGCGGCGGTTGGAGGCTTCCAGCTGTCGCAGAAATTCCGGTTCGTAGAGTCCGCCGGGGCGGCCGGTATCGATCACCGCCTCCAGGGTGACGGTGCCCTGCAGCTTGGCGTCCATCAGGGCGGTGGCATGGCGGGCCGCCGAATCGGCCGGCAGCCAGGTCAGGCCGTTGTGATAGAAGCGCACCTGGCTGATGCCCGCCAGGGACAGCAGCAGGATCAGACCGCTGATCCACAGGATTGTGCGGGCATGCCGGCAGCTGAGAGCGGCAATGGCGCTGAGCAGGCGATCGATCCGGGGATTGCGCCCTTCCTGCACCGGGCCGCGACGCAGGGGGAAGAGGGAGACCAGGGCCGGCAGCAGCACCAGGGTGTAAATCAGGGCCATGATCACCCCCATGGGCGCGATTATGCCCAGGTCGGCGATGGGGGCGGCGTCGGCGACCATGAAGGAGGCGAGACCGCCGGCGG
>JARRKW010000407.1:1856-5603 GCA_037387645.1 Desulfuromonadaceae bacterium | reverse complement strand
AAAATATCGGCAATCCGCAACACTTCGGCTCGGGTGCTCTCATCGGCGGTGACCTTGATCATGCACATTTCCCGCTCGACAAAATCCTGCCCGGTAAAGTCGATAATCTTGATGGTATTGATCAGTTTGTTCAGTTGTTTGGTAATCTGTTCAAGAATCTGATCTTCCCCGCTGGTAACAATGGTGATGCGGGAAATGGATTCATCCAGAACCGGTGCCACAGACAGGCTTTCAATGTTAAAGCCGCGACCGGAAAAAAGTCCGACCACCCGGCTGAGCACCCCGAATTCATTTTCAACGAGGACGGAAATTGTATGTTTCATGGCAGGATCTCTCCTAAAGTTCGTAACATGAGGGGCGGGTTAAGAAGCCAGGACCATCTCGTTCAAACCGGCTCCGGCGGGAACCATGGGCAGAACGTTTTCCTCCCGGGCAACCTTGAACTCCATGATGACCGGACCATCGGTAGCAAGCGCCTGCCGAATCACCTCTTCAACCTGTTCGGGTTTTTCCGCCCGCAACCCCGTGGCACCATAGGCCTCCGCCAATTTGACAAAATCGATGGGCAGTTCCATGCAGGTCTGGCTGTAACGCTTATTGAAAAAAAGCTGCTGCCATTGCCGCACCATACCGAGGAAATTATTGTTGAGAATAACGATCTTCACCGGCAGCCGATATTGCACCAGGGTGGCCAACTCCTGAGAATTCATCTGGAAAGAACCGTCCCCGGAGACATCGATGACCTGCCGTTTAGGAAAAGCGGCCTGCGCCCCCAGGGCGGCGGGCAGGCCGTAGCCCATGGTTCCCAGACCACCGGAGGAAAGGAAGGTCCGAGGCTGGGTGAAATCGAAGAATTGGGCGGTCCACATCTGATGTTGCCCGACTTCAGTCGTAATGATGGCATCGTCGTTGGTCAGTTCGCGGATTTTCTCGATGACGTATTGAGGCTTGATGATGGACTTGGAGGCTTTGTAACTCATGGGATGCTGTTTTTTCCAATCCCCGATTTCCTCGCGCCAATCGTTGGTCGCCGTTTTCAAAGCGGTCAGTTCTTCGGTCTTGTCCGCCAGTCTGTGCACCAGTTTTTTCAGCACATCCTTCAGATCGCCGACAATGGGCAGATCGACCCGGACATTCTTCTTGATGGAGGTGGGATCGATATCCACATGAATGATCTTGGCATGGGGCGCGAAGGTGGCAATCTTCCCGGTCACCCGGTCATCAAAGCGGGCCCCGACGGAGACCAGCAGATCGGAATTGGTCATAGCCATATTGGCATAGTAGGTGCCGTGCATCCCCAGCATCCCCAGGGAGAGGGGATGTTTTTTCGGGAACACGGACATGGCCATCAGCGTCGTGGTCACCGGGATTTGCGTCATTTCGGCCAATTGCATCAACTCGGCGGAAGAATCCGCCAGCACCACGCCGCCGCCGACGTAAATGACCGGTTTGCGCGCGGCCAGAATCATCTTGGCCGCTTTTTCGATCTGGCGGATGTTGCCGCTGTAATTCGGCTTGTAGCCACGCAGTTCAACGGTTTCCGGATAAGAGAATTCAGTACTGGCGATCTGCACATCCTTGGGCAGATCGATGAGCACCGGCCCGGGACGACCCGTGCGTGCGATGTAAAACGCCTGCTTGACGATTCGGGCCAGGTCATTGATATCTTTCACCAAATAGCTGTGTTTGGTGATGGGACGGGTAATCCCGATGACGTCGGCTTCCTGAAACGCATCGTTGCCGATGAGAGGCGTCGGCACCTGACCGGTAATGACCACCATGGGAATGGAATCCATGTAGGCCGTGGCAATACCGGTGATGGTATTGGTGGCACCGGGGCCACTGGTGGCCAGAGCCACCCCGACTTTGCCGGTAGCCCGGGCATAGCCATCGGCGGCATGGACTGCGGCCTGTTCGTGCCGGGTCAGAATGTGATTGATCGGTGAATCCATGAGATCATCATAGATGTTGATCACCGTCCCCCCGGGATAGCCAAATATGGTGTCCACTCCTTCGAGGGTCAGACATTCCAGAAGTATCTGAGATCCTGTCTTTTTCACGAATTTCCTCCAATATCAGTAGGATAATCCCCAGCGGGACGGGTTATTTCAATCAGCCTTGCAAATGGCGCCGGTATTGGCCGAAGTCACAACGGCAGCATACCGGGCCAGCCAGCCGGTCTGGATTTTCGGTTCCGGGGTCTGCCAACGTGCCCGACGTTCGGCAAGCACCTGTTCGGAAACCTGCAATTCCAGTTTTCGATTGGGGATGTCGAGAGCAATCATATCACCATCTTCAACCAGGGCAATGGCTCCGCCCAGGGCCGCTTCCGGTGAGATATGTCCGATACAGGGCCCCCGGGTTCCGCCGGAAAACCGCCCGTCGGTTATGAGGGCGACGCTGTCCCCCAGGCCGAGTCCCATCAGGGTCGCGGTCGGTGCCAACATTTCCCGCATGCCCGGTCCGCCTTTGGGACCTTCGTAGCGAATCACCACCACATCGCCTTCAAATTTCATCATTTTTTCGGATACGCCGGATTGTTTGACCACGGCCCCGTCCGGAGCCAGATTGCCGAACAGAACGGCAATGCCCCCTTCCGGCCGAATCGGTGCGGCTACGGAATGCACCACCTCCTCATCGACGCTGGCGACACTGGAAATAATTTCCTGGGTGGTCGGTCCGGTCAGGGTGGGATTGTCCTTGATGCGGTCACGCAACTGATAGAGGACGGCAGGAACGCCACCGGCGGCATCCAGATCCTCCATAAAGTGCTTCCCTCCCGGATTCATGGAGGCCAACTGGGGGGTCGAACGACCGAGCCTGTCAAATTCTTCCAGGGGCAGATCGACACCCGCCTCGCGGGCAATGGAGAGCAGATGCAGTACCGTATTGCTGGAGCCGCCCAGGGCCAGATCGACGCGGATGGCATTTTCAAAGGCCGCTTTGGTCAGAATCTGGCGCGGGGTGATGTTGTCCCGCACCAGTTCGACGATGCGCTCACCGGAGGCAAAAGCGATGCGTTTTTTCAACGAGGAAACGGCCAGGGAGGTGCCGCACCGAACCAGGCTCATGCCCAGGGTTTCGGTCAGAACCGCCATGGTATTGGCGGTAAACAACCCCTGACAGGAACCGGCCGTCGGACAGGCATGGTCTTCACACATCAACAGCTCTTGTTCATCGATAACACCGGCCTTATATTTGGCCATGGCCTCGAAGGTATCGGTAACAAAAGAAAATTTTCGGCCTTGGCGGCCGGTTCCGGCCAGCATCGGACCGGCTCAGTTCCCGGGTCGGCAGGGAATAATGCATGCCGCGATGTCCCATGGCGATACCGTCGCAGACACCGGGGATGCCGAACATGAAAGAATAACCGCCGCCGGTATGGACCCCTTTTTCAATGAAACGCTCCAATTCCCGCATGCCGGTATGGCCCGGAATCAGGTCGGTAAAAGAGGAGGCGATACCGATAAAAGGCTTTTTCATTTCCTGGTCGGGGACGCCGGTCGCCTTCAGCAGCGCCCGGTGTGGAGTACGCTCAAAACCCTGGGTGATGGCATTACTACGCTTGGTCTTCATTTGTATATTCCCTTCAAACATAAATTATTTCGATCAATTACAGCGGTCTTTCCAGTTCCACTCCCCGTAGTTTTACAACAAAAGATTATTCGAGGGAATAAAAAACCTAAGAGACAGCGAAGGGTTTAGGCACCAGCCCAAACCCTTCGCCGGAATTAAACGATAAAGGCA